>JAYVUZ010000270.1:0-13314 GCA_043787415.1 Fimbriiglobus sp.
CCGCCGCGGACACCTGTGCGGCCGCAGCGACTTCCGCGGGCGCGGAGGTCGTGGAACCCTGCCAGAACCGCGACGGGATCAGGCCGAGGGCGATAATCACCAACTGCGTCATCCAGAAGTTCGTGCAGCCGTCCGCCAGTCGCGTGTCGAACCCGTAGGCGTGTAGCCCGATGCCGAGTTGGTTCGTGCCGAACCAGCTCCACGTCGTCACCATGTTCCCGACGAGCGCGAGGACGGCCGTCCCCCGGTCGCGGACCAGCCCGCACCAGCGGGCGTGCAGGATCAGGGCGTTCCAGATGACGATCAGTACCGCGCCGTTCTCCTTCGGGTCCCAGCCCCAGAACCGGCCCCACGACTGGTCGCCCCAGATGCCGCCGAGGATGGTGCCGACCAGGCTCAGCAGCGTCGCCAGGCAGACCACCCCGTACAGGGCCTGCCCGACCGCCTTGCCCAGTTCCATCCGCCGGGCGTTCGCCCCCGACCCGACGACCACCGGCTTGCCCAATCCCATCTCCCGCGGCACCAAGCCGAGCACCACGTAGGCCAGCCCGACGGCCCCGGCCAGGTAGCTGGCCGAGTACCCGAGGTTGATGGTGGTGACGTGGGTGGCCAGCCAGAAGTTGGTGTCCAGCACGGCCTCCATCATCTGGAGGGTGTCGCCGGCGACGGCCAGGTTGTGGGCCAGGATGCAGGTGGCCACCCCGACCGCCGCCCCCAGCACCGCCCCGACACCGAGCGGCAACACCCGCTCGACCAACAGCCCCATGACGACCGCCCCCCAGCCGATGAACACGGCCGTGGAGTACAGGTTGGTGACGAACACCAGCGGCCGGTCCATCAGGTACATGCGGGCGACGAGGGTCAGTGTGTGGACGACGAGGGTGCCGACCATCAGCCAGACGCTGGCCCGCCGCAGCGGCTCGGCCGCCGGTGGGTAGGCCAGCACGCACAACCAGGCGGCCAGCCCGAGGACCGCAGCCACCCCGTAGAACGGCCCGCACCAGTAGAATAGGGCCGTCTGGTTGAGGGTCGTTTCCAGCCGCACCCGGCCGGCGTCGCCGGGCTTCAGGGCCTTCTGACCTAACTCGGCGAAGTCGGCCACGGCGGCATCGAACCGTGCCGGGTCGTTGGCCCGATACGCATCCAGCACCGCCATCCAAGCCGTGGCGGCCGGATCGGCGGCGATCAGCCGGGCGTCCTCGGCGACCAGCCGCGCGTCAACGGCACCCCGCTCCTGCTCGAATATGGTCACCACCCGTTGTTGCTGCGTCGGGGTCAGTTTGCCGTAGTCCGTCGGCAGACCTTCGGCGTTCAACTTCGCCCGGACGACCGCCCGCACGTTGTCCCTGGCACGCTGCTTTTCGGCCTGTGGCACCCGCACCCCGTCCAACGCCGCCCACTCCGTTCGCCCGCCGGCCGGCGGCAGCACCGCCGGGGCGAACCCCTGCCAGACGCTCAGGTAAGTCTGGACGTGCTTGTACAACTCCACCACATGATTCTCGAACAGGTCTAGCGGCGGCCCGCCCTGCTTCTCGCTGGCCGACTGCTTGTCGAGTGCCTTCTTGGCGACGGCGTCGAACTCGTCGAACCGCGGCCGCATCTCGTCCACCGAGTATCGCAGCCCCTCCCGCCGCTTCAGTTGCAGCAGGCTCAGCACCTGGTCGTTCTCGATGCGGAAGATCGGGTATTTCGCCGCCGGCCCGGGGCTGTCCTGCCCGGCCGCGGCGGCGTCGAACAGCCACTTGACGGCCGGCCCCTTGCCCCCGGCGGCGTCGGTGTACTCCTCCCGGTGGGTGATCAGCCGGAGGTCCACCCGGGCCACCGTGTCCACCGGCTTGATGCGACCGCCCTCCTGCACCGGCAGCCGGGCCGCCGCCGACAGGTCGAGCTTGCCGCTCCGCGGGGCCACCGGCCGGGCCGCCCCGGTCAGGGCCACCGCCGCCAGCGTCAGTGTCACGGCCGGCACCACTAGCCGCCGGGGCGACCACGGCGTGCCCGCTACGGCGACGGGCTTCGGCCCGACCGACTTCCGCAGGAAGACGACCAGCGTGATCGTAAATTGAAGGGCCATGCCCAGCGAGATCACCACGCACGCGACATACGGCAACAGCCAGCCGGGATTCCGCACGACTTGCAGGACGGTCGTCGTCTCGCTCTTGTCGAACGACTGCTGGTAGAACGTCTCACCCCGGTGCCGCAGCGGCTCGTTCATGGCGATGGTCGTCTCGAACTCGCCGCCCCGTTCGGGGTCGCTCACCGTCACCCGGCTGCTGTAGTTCCGCGGCTTGTTGGTGCCGGGGTAGCGGTCGAACCGGAACTCGTCCAGCCGCACCGTGTACGGCTTGTACTCGTGCTTGAACCGCAGCTCGGCGGTCCGCCCCGTGGCGCCCGGCAGCGGCTGCGGCTCGAGTTGGAGGCCGTACAGGAACGTGCCGGCCGGCTCGTCCGTGTCCTTCTTGAGCAGGGTGACGTACACGGCTGGCGAGTCGAATTTGTCGCCGGTCTCCAGCCCGTTCGTCTCGGCCCGCCCGACGGCCCGCGACCGCAGCCCGGCCCCGGCCGTCGCCGGGTTCGCCTCGCCGCCGACGGCCGCCAGGGTGGCATTCGTGTGGTACGTCGTCGGCTTCAGGTCATACGGCAAGTCGGGGTGGCGGATCACCGTGCCGGCGGCGGCGGCGGCACGCAACCGCCTGGCCGGCACCACGGTCACGCGGTCGGCGGCCGGGTCGGACGTGTCGGCGAAGGCCAACTCGTGGTTGCGGGCGTCCACGGCGTACCCGACCGTCTGGCCGGTGGGGATTTGCATCTGCTGCTCGACCTGGAACTCGCGGGTGACAAACTCGCCGACGAAGAGGAGCATCAGCCCGGCGTGCAGCAGGTACACCCCGGCCTTCTTCCAGGTCAGCTTGAGGCGGGTGAACTGGGCGACGAGCAGGTTGGCGAACATCAGCCCGCCGATCAGCTTGCCGCCCGGCCAGGGGATTTTGGCCCAGCTCTGGGCGTGCAGGTCGGGCGGCGTGTCGAAGAAGATGCGGGTGAACTCGAGCAGGCAGTTGACGTCCACCAGCACCACCCAGGACCAGAAGTACTGGTCCACCACCACCCAGATGCCGGCCTGTTTCTGGGCCAGGGTGCCGAAGAACACCAGCCCGACCGACAGCGCCATGAGGGCGACCGTCAGTTGCAGCGAGGCCAGCGGCCGCAGGAGGGTGGCGACCGGCCCGCGGCCGACCCGCTTCGGGGCCGGGCGGGCGGTCGCGGGTTGCGGAAGGGTGGTGCTCATAACGACTCCGCGCCCGGACGGCCGGGCACCGGGTGGGAGGGGGTGAGCTTACTTCTTCTGGAACGGGGCCATGCCGCCGGCCCCGCCGCTGCCACGCACGTCCACGTAGTACGCCTTGGAGTCGCCGAGCTTCAGTTCCGGTGCGGCGACCGCCAGTTCGGCCTCGGTGACGACCTTCGCCCCCACCTGCCCCCGCCAGCGATTGACGTTCTCGAGCAGCGACCCGCCGAACGGCGGGAACACCGCCACTTCGAGCGGCTTCTGGCCGTCGCTGACGAAAAACGTGGCCAGTCGCATCTGTCGCTCCGGGCCGGCCCGCCAACCGGCGGGGGCGGTGTACGTGAGCGGCTTGCCCGCATCGCCGGACTGCCGGACCGACTCGACAAACGCGCGGAAGGCGTCCGCTTGTGCGGACACGGCGGCGACCGGCCCGGACAGCTTGATCGAAAAGAGCTGGCCGTCGGCCGCGGGGATGAGGGCGCCGAGTAGCCGGTCGGTGTCCTCGCCGGCCGCAGCCGGCGGGGTGTCCTTCGACTTGGGCACGGTATAGGTGCGAACGTCGTCGGCCGGGCGGCACCCGGCGAGCGCAACGAAACAGACGAGCGGCAGTAGGCGAGCCATACGGGTATTCTACGGGACCGGGTCGGCAGCGACCGGAGCATGCAGTGCCGCATTATCGCCCGCCGCACGCAAATGGTCAATCTGCTAACCGCGTCCCCGCCGCCCGGTTCAACCCACCTTCTTGAGGAAGCTCACCCGGCCCGGCTCCACCCACTCGGCCACATAGATGTTGCCGGCCGCGTCGAAGCAGGCGTCGTGCGGGTGGACGAACTTGCCGGCCGGCCACTCGCCCGGCTGCGTCCGCACCGCCGGCTCGCCCTTCTTGGCGGACAGCACCTTCGCCCGCCATTCCGGGTCGTCGCCCAGGTGGGTGATCACCTGGCCGTCCTTGCCCATCAGGGTGATGCGGGCGTGCAGGTCGGACACCAGCAGCACGTCGCCGCGGAGGTCGATGTTGGCCGGGAACAGCACCGTCCCCTTCGGCGTGGTGGCCCTGTGCTTGCCGTCCAGGTCGAAGGTTTGCAGCCGGGCGTTGGCCCGGTCGCACACCACCAGCGTCGGGTTCTTGGGGTCGCGGGTGTCAGTCCAGATGCCGTGCGGGGTCTGGAACTGGCCGTCGGCCGTGCCCTTGCCGCCGAACACTTTCTCCAGCTTGCCGTCCTTGTCGTAGCACAGGACGTGGTGCGAGCCGTAGCCGTCGGCCACCACGAACCCGCCGCCTGGGCAGAAGGCGATGTTGGTCGGCTTGTACACCTTCTTGCCGGCGTACTCCTTCGTCCGCGGCCGGCCGGCCGCCCACACCAGCTCCCCGTCCAGGGTGGTCTTCACCACCGGCCCCGGGTTGGTCATGTTGCACAGGTAGGCGAACTCCTCGCCCCCTTCCGTGCGGATGTCGATGCCGTGGCCGCCGCCGCGCCACTGCTTGCCGAACGACCGCACGAACTTGCCGGCGGGGTCGAACACCACCACCGTGTCCAGGTCCTTCTTGCCCGTCACCTGGTGGGTGACGTACACCAGCCCCTGGCTGTCCACGGCCACGTTGTGGGTGGTCTGCCACTCCAGCCCGGCCGGCAGGGTGCCCCAGTTGTGGGTGCATTCGTAGGTGTGTTCGCCGCTGCCCACCCGGGCGGCCCGTGAACCCGACTTGTTGGTGGCCCCAAGGATCAATGGGCTGCTGGCGACCGTGGCGGCAGCGGCGGACAGGAAGTTGCGGCGGTGCATGAGGAATCGGCTCCGGGGAGGGGTGCGGCCAGTGTAAGCCGGTTCCCGGCCGGCCGCAACAGCCCGCGCTTATGCGGTGTTCCCGTTTGCTTGCCGGCGGGGCCTGTTCTAGGGTTCGGCGAGAATCATCTTCCGCTACCGCTCCCTACGGTGTCCCCCGATGTCCGTGCCCACTTCGGTCGAAGAGCTGTTCCAGCTCATCCGCAAGAGCGGCATGATCGAGGACCAGCGGCTGACCGGCTACGTGCAGCGACGGCAGAGCGGCCGGGGCATGGCCACCGACCCGCGGGAGGCCGCCGAGGACATGATCCGGGACGGCCTCATCACCAACTTCCAGGCCGAACAGTTCCTGCTGGGCAAGTGGCGCGGGTTCACCATCGGCAAGTACAAGCTGCTGGAGCGGATCGGCGTCGGCGGCATGGGCCAGGTGTTCCTGTGCGAGCACCTGTTCATGAAGCGGCGGGTGGCCATCAAGGTGCTGCCGCCGGCCAAGGCCGAGCAGCCGGCGGCCCTCGGCCGGTTCTACCGCGAGGCCCGAGCCGCCGGGTCGCTCGAACACCCGAACATCGTCCGCACCCACGACATCGACCAGGACGGCAACCTGCACTTCATTGTCATGGAGTTTGTGGACGGGTCCAACCTGTTGGACATGGTCAAGAAGTTCGGCCCGATGGACATCAACCGGGCCACCGACTACATGCGGCAGGTGTCCGACGGCCTCCAGTTCGCCCACTCGGCCGGGCTGATCCACCGGGACGTGAAGCCGGGCAACGTGCTCATCGACCGGGTCGGCCACGCCAAACTGCTGGACATGGGGCTGGCCCGCTTTTACAACGACCAGGCCGACAACCTCACCGTCAAGTACGACGACAAGATCGTGCTCGGCACGGCCGACTACGTGGCCCCGGAGCAGGTAGCCAACAGCCACGGGGTGGACACCCGGGCCGACATCTACGCCCTGGGGGCGAGCTACTACTTCCTGCTGGCCGGGCACCCGCCGTTCCCGTCCGGCACCGTCTCCCAGAAGCTGCTCTGGCACCGCACCAAGGAGCCGACCCCGATCCGCCAGGTGCGGCCGGAGGTGTCCGAGGACATGGCCAAGGTGCTGGCCCGGATGATGGCCAAAGACCCGGCCGCCCGCTACCAGACGCCCGGCGAGGTGGCCGCCGACCTTGCCCGGCTGGCCACCGGCGAGGTGTCCCTACCGCTGGACGACGAGATGCCGGTCCTCAGCCCGGCCGCCCTGGAAGTGCTGGCCGACCAGCCGGAGGTGGCCGAGGTGGCGGCGGCCCGCCCGGAGCTGGTCGGGGCCGGCGTCCGAGCCGCCCCGCGGTCGTCGGTGGTGCGGTCCAACGGCGGGCCGTTCGCGCCGGCGGCCAAGCCCGGCGGGCCGTTAGTCGCCCCGGCGGCCGAGACCCGGGCCGGCATGATGTCGGCCACCGACAAGACCCCCGCCGGCTCGCCCACCCCGGCCCGCCCGCAGCTCGGGTTCTACGACGGCCCGGCCGTGCTGCTCCAGCGGGTCGGCGGCATGGGCGGCGGCCAGAAGCTGGTCCTCATGGGGCTGGTGGCCGCGTGCGTGGTGGTCGGGTTGGGCATCGTCGCCCTGGTCGTGTTCAAGTAGCCGCCGGCCCGGCCGGCAGCAGCATCTTGTCCACCCCCGGCGGCAGCACGAACCGCTGGGCCAAGGCCTCGACCGGCTCGCCGAGCATCGGGATGTCGGCCGCGGCCAGCCGGCCGAGCCGCTTCTCGTGGGCCAGCACCAGCGTCGGCACCCGCTCCGGCGACAGTCCCATCAGGCGGCAACAGGTCGCGTCCACGGCCACCAGGTCGGCCCCCATGACCACCGCCCCGACCGCTTTCGGCGTGCCGTTGATCGGCCCGTCCCCCTCCATGCCCACCACCCCGTCCACGATGGCCAGGTGCGGCGTCTGGGTCAGGGCGATGTCCACGATGCTTTGCGGAATGCCCCGCCAGTGCAGCTCGTTCTTGGGCCAGCCGTAGCAGATGCCCGGCAGCGTGCCGAACAGGTTCTTGAGCGACAGGGTGGCCCCGGCCCAGTGGTGCGTCTTCAGCTTGGGCAGGGACACCAGCACGTCGGCCGACAGCACCGTTTCGGACAGGTACAGGTCGTCCAGCCCGGTGGTGCGGCCGAGGTTCGGCACCTTCACCGGCTCGTCGTGGTTGATGTCCACGAACCGCACCCCGAGCCGCCGCAGCACCTCCCCGAGGCCGCTCTCCTCGACCAGGTAGTGAACGTTGCGGAAGTGCCCCGGCCCCTCGGCCACGATCACCTCGGCGGCGCCTTCGCCCTGGAACAGCCGGATGACGGCGGCCACGAACCGCGGGTCCGTGTTGATCACCTTGTCCCGGTGGTACTCCACCAGGTTGGGCTTGAGGACCACCCGCTTGCCACGCGCCGGGGCGACTGCCCGGAAGTGCTCGTACTGCACTCGCAGTGCTGCCAGTATGGCGGCCTCGTCGTAGTCCGGTACCCGGGCGATGTGGACCCCACCGACTGCCGGCAGCGGCCGCAGGTTGCCCAGCCCGGTCGTGGCCAGCGCCCGGAACTTGGCCCTCAGCCGCTCGACGAACCCGGTCGGCGGCTTGGCCGGCGGGTCGGGTTCGACCACCTCGGCGGCGGCTGGCTCGGTCGCGGCCATCACGTCCGGCGGGTCGGTCAGCCGGAACGGGTGCCGGCGGCCCGCGTCCAGCGCGAGCGCGGCGAGAGCCAGCCGCGGCGGGCCGTCTGCCTCGCGGTTCTCGGCCAGCACCTCACGGATGCGGGCGTCGATCGCCGGCAGCACGTCGGCCGAGCCGGGGTGGGCGGTCAGGGCCAGGCGAATCCAGCTCAGGTGTTCGAGGTCGCGGCTGGTGCGGCCGTGGGTGCGGAGGTAGCCGAGGGCGGCGTCCACCCGCCGGTCTTCGACCCCCTGCACCGCCAGCAGCAGCACGGCCGTCGGCCCCGGCATCGGCTCGGTCGGCGTGCCGAGGATGACCCGGTTGCCGTAGTTCGCCCCGCCCGTGTCGAACGCCCGGTCGAGCAGCAGCCGTAGCCCCTCCCGCACCCGCCGGTGGCCCCCCTGCCCCGCCTTGCGGAGTGCCAGTACCGCCCAGCTCGTCGGCTCCACCCAGGAGAACGTGTCCTCGGCCCACGGCCAGCCGAGTAGGCCGGTGTCGATGTCCGTCATGTCGGACACTTCAGGGTCGGCCTTCAGCACCCGGCCGCGGAGCGTCAGCAGTCGGTCACGGACCGGGACAAGGTCTTCCAGCGTGTGGCCCAACACCTGTCGGGTGAAGTAGACGAGGGCCGTCGGCCACGCGGCTTCGGGCCGGCCGCGGGTGAGGCGGTAGCTGCCGTCCGTGTTGCGGTGTTCGTCGAGTTGGCGCAGCGCGTCGGCTACCACGGCATCGGACGGACAGCCGCCGGACAGCGCGAGGAGCGCCAGGCACGTCGGTTCGAGCTGGCTCGGCCGCCCCGGGGCGTACCCCCACCCGCCGTCGGGGTTGGCGGCCGTGCGGAGGCGGGCGAGCGGGTCGGCGTCGGGCATCCTGCCAGCATAGGACGCGGGCGGCCGGTAGAATCCCCCGATGCGAGTCGCCCACTTCGACTGTTTCAGCGGCATCAGCGGGGACATGGTCCTCGGGGCCGTCCTCGACGCCGGGGTGCCGGCCGAGCCGATCCACACGATGCTGGCCAGCCTCGGCCTGCCGGTCACGCTCGAAGTTGAGAAGGTCAAGCGGTGCGGGTTCGCCGCCACGAAGGCCACCGTCCACGCCCAGGACGAGGAGGAGTACCGCTTCCTGCCGGACATTGAGGCGATCATCTCCCGGGCCGCGATGACCGAGCGACAGCGGAAACTGGCGACCGACGTGTTCCGCCGGCTGGCCGCGGCGGAAGCCAAGTCGCATGGGATGGCGCTGGAGCGGGTCCACTTCCACGAGGTCGGGGCGCTGGACAGCATCGCCGACATCCTCGGGGCGGCCGTCGGGCTGGACCTGCTCGGGGTCGAGCGGTTCACCTCGTCGCCGGTGCCGACCGGCATCGGCACGGTCAAAGGTGCCCACGGGCTGATGCCGGTGCCGGCCCCCGGCACCGCCGAACTCCTCCGCGGCGTGCCGCTGGCCCCGTCGGACGTGAAGTTCGAGCTGACCACCCCCACCGGGGCCGCCATCCTCACCACCGTGGCCACGGAGTACACCCCTTCCCCGGCGATGACCGTCGAGGTCATCGGCCACGGGGCCGGCACCAAAGACTTCCTCGACCGGCCGAACATCCTGCGGCTACTTGTGGGCACCGCCGCCCCCGCCGGCGACACGGTGACGGTGCTGGAAACCAACCTGGACGACGTGTCGGGCGAGGTGGTCGGCTACTGCGTGGAGCGGCTGTTCGCGGCCGGGGCGTTGGACGTGTACACGCTGCCGCTGGGCATGAAGAAGAACCGCTCCGGCGTGCTGCTCGGCGTGATCGCGGCCCCCGCCGCGGTGGCCGAACTCGAGGGCGTGTTGTTCCGCGAGACGGGCACCCTCGGCGTGCGGCGGCACACCTGCCAGCGGACGGTCCGGCCGCGCGAGAGTGGCACCGTCGAGACGCCGTGGGGGCCGGTGCGGGTGAAGCGGGCCGGCGGCCCGGAGCAGGTGACGCCCGAGTACGACGACGCCGCCCGGCTGGCCCGGGAACACGGGGTGCCGCTGCGGGCGATCTACGCGGCGGTGGCACGTCTTGGCGAGCGGCCGGCGTGAGCCGGTCCGGTTTTTTGGTTCCCGTCTGCGCGGCGCCGGACCGGCTCACGCCGGCCGCTCGCCTATTATGGTTTGACTTTCGCCGGATGCATGGGATAACTACTGGTGTTATTTCGTACACCAGCGAGGGCCGGCCATGTCACCGCTCGCCGCCCTCCTCCGCGCCGAGGTCGAGCAACTGGCCTACGAGGCGATTGCCGTCCTCCGCCGGCACCTGCACGCCGCCGACGACCGCCGGTCGCTGCGGGCGGCCGAGGACAGTCTGAAGATTTACTGCACACACCTCCGCCACGGGGTGGATGTCGCCACCACGCTCGACGACCTAACCGATGCGGCGGGCGAACCCGGCCAGCCCGTCGCGGTACGGGCCGACCCACTCCGGCCGCGGGCCGACCGGCGGGCGGAACCGCACCAGTGCGGCCACGGCGTCGGCGACGGCGAACGACTCGCGGTCGCCGGCCTCGCACCGCAGGCTGGTTTCCAACCCGGCCAGGGCGGCGACGGCCGCCCCGAGGGCCGGCCCCTCGGCGGATTCGAGCCGTTCCAGCGGCCGGTTCAGCACGCTGGCCAGGATTTCGCCCATCAGCTGGCTGCGGGCGATGCCGCCGGAGATCGTCACCTTGCGGACGGACTGCCCGGCCGCCTCGTGGGCCTGCACGGCCAGGGCGATCAGGTGGGCGATGGCTTCGAACGCCGCCCGCACCCGCACCCCGGGGTCGGTCGGCTCGGCCGGCCACCACTCGACTCGCGGGGCGTGGACCCCGACCGACGGCTCGGAGAAGACGAACGGCAATACGCCCACCCCGCCGCACCCGGCCGGCACCGCCCGGGCGGCGGCTTCGAGTGTGGGCCAGTCCGGCCGCGGCCCCACAACGCGGTCGAGGAACAGGGCGCCGTTCGTGTAGCACCGCATCCACAGGTACGGGCCGTGGTTCAGCCGCATGGCGTCCAGGGTGCCGCCGGTGGGGAGCCGGTCGGACGACGAGTTGACCACGGCCGAGTTGCCCAGGATGACGGCCACGTGCCCGGGATCGACCGCCCCGCCGCCGATCAGCCCGGCGGCCTGGTCGTCGAGGGTCGGGAAGACCAGCGGGCCGGTGCCGTCGATGCGGCCGACGGGTTCGGTGTCGGCCAGCACCCGGGGCAGGCGGTCCCAGACGGCCTGCCGGTGGCCGGGGTCGGCCAGGGCGTCGAGCATCTCCCGCCGCCAGGTGGCCGTCCGCAGGTCCAGCATCCCGGTGGACGCCGCCGCCGACACGCTCACCGTGTCGAAGTTCCCCGTCAGATAGCCGGCGGCGGCCGAGCCGTGCTGAATCACCCGGCTGTCCCAACCGTCGGCCGGCAGGGCGTGTTCGTCCTTCACCAGATGGCTGAGGCTGTACCGCACCGCCCACGGGCCGCCGGTCAGGTTGATCGCCCGGTCCTGGCCGCCGAGCCGTTTCAGCCCTTCGGCGTGGTAGGCGGCCAGTGTCTGATCGTTCCAGCAGATCATCCGCCGGACCTGGTTGCCGGCGGCGTCGATGCGGCCGGCGGTGTGGTGGGTGGCCGAGATGCCGGCGGCGAGCACGTCCCGCCGGCGGTCGCCGAGTTGGTGCTTGAGGCCGCGGAGGCTGGCCCGGGCCTGGCCCTCCAGTTGGATCAGGCTCAGCTCGGACACCCCGCCGTCGGTCGAGAGTTCGGTCGGCAGCCGACACTCGGCGACGACCTTCCCCATGAGGTCGAAGGCCAGGGCCTTGACCGAGCCGGTGGAGAAGTCGAACCCGGCGACCAGGGCGGTGGCGGGCACGCGGCGGAGGGCGGACGGCATGGCGGCCTCGGGGGAGCGGTGCGGCTAGGGTACGACCCGAGTGCCCGTCGGCCGGCCGGCGGCGACCGACGGGTGGATAGAATGCGTGAGCATCACCCCCGCGGAGAGCGTCGGATGACACCGGTCGTCGCCCTGTTGGTGGCCCTCGTCTCGGCACAGGAGCCGTCGGCCGGGGGCAAGGTGTACAAGCAGGCGGTGCCGTCGGTGGCCTGGATCAAAACCGACCGGGCCAGCGGGTCCGGCACCCTGGTGGACAAGGACCGCCGGCTGGTGCTGACCAACTACCACGTCATCGAAGGGGCCGAGCGGCGGGGCGACAACGCCGGCTACCAGCCGGTGCGGGTGTGGTTCCCCGAGTTCGAGGGCACCCGGCCGAAGACCGACCGCAGCCTGTACGAGCGGAAGCCGGCCCTGCGGGGCGAGGTGATCGCCGTCAACCGCCGCTGGGACCTGGCCGTGGTCCGGCTGGACAAGGTGCCGGCCGACACGCCCGAGGTGAAGCTGGCGGCGGCCAGCCCCGGGGCCGGCGACCCGATCCACTCCATCGGCAACGCCGGGGCGAGCGGCGCCCTGTGGGGGTACGTGCGGGGCAGCGTGCGGAACGTCTACCCGAAGCAGTGGAAGGCGAAGGTCGGCAACCGGACGCTGAGCTTCAACGCCCGGGTCATCGAGGCCGACTCGCCGACCAACCCCGGGGACAGCGGCGGCCCGCTGCTCAACGACGCCGGCGAACTGGTCGGGGTGACGCAGGGCGGGATGCCGACCGCCAACGGGGTGAGCTACTTTATCGACCTGAGCGAGGTGCGGAAGCTGCTCACCAGCCCGGCCGTGGTGGACAAGGCCGGCCCGCGGACGGACGGGCAGCTCGCCGCCAAGGAGCCGCCGACCAAGCCGGCCACACCGAAGGGGCCGGCCCGCCGGGCCGAGCCGCTGCACCTGGTGGACGAGGCCGGGCTGTTCGGGGCGGAGGCCCAGGAGGCGGCCGACAAGCTGATTGCCGAGTTGCACGCCAAAGGGTTCGACGTGCTGGTGGAGACGCACCACGCCCCGCCAGACAGTTGGGCGGACAAGGCTAAGGACCAGAAAGAGCGGTCCAAGCTGTACCTCGACTGGGGCCGCGAGCGGCTGAAGGCGGAGAAGGCCGACGGCGTGGCCATCCTGATCACCACGGCCCCGGCCTACTTCCGGACGATCACCGGCGAGGCGTGGACGAAGAAACTGCCCCCGGCCTACGTCAAGCGGGTGGCCGACGCCCTGAGCGGCAACCTCCGCGACAACCCGGACAGAGCCCTGGCCGACGCACTGGACGTGGTCCGGGACGCCTTCGGGGCGGCGGGCAAGCCATGACGCCCGACGGGCTGCTACTGTGCGACGACCTGCTGTTCGCCAGCAAGGTGACGTCCACCGCCCGCGCCCACGGCAAGGCGGTGACGGTGTGCCGGGACTGGCCCCGCCTGCTGGCGATGTTGGCAGACGGATCGCCACAGGCGGTGCTGCTCGACCTTCAGAACCCGACGCTCGACTTGACCGCGGTGGTGGGGTGGTCGGGGATACGGGTGGTGGCGTTCGGCTCGCACGTCGATGCGGCGTCGCTGAAGGCGGCCCGGGCGGCGGGCTGCGACCCGGTGCTGCCGCGGAGCAAGTTCACCACAGCACTCGAAGTGGAGCTGAGGGGATGGCTCTCGTAGGGCACGTTTCA
>JAYVUZ010000271.1:0-19395 GCA_043787415.1 Fimbriiglobus sp.
AGAAGCGGGCGGACATCCACCAGGGCGTCCTCACCCTCGCCTGCATTCGCCTCTGCTGGCTCCGCCTCCTCCGGTAAAGTTAGAGTTTCTAAACACGGCCCTCACCACCCGCACACGCTCGTTTACACAGTCACCCTCGCTGAGTCACTTGCCGGGTCCGGGCGGTCGGCCGAGGCGGTGGTTATGATCGATAGTCTTTTGGCCGGCGTGGCCGGTCGTGTCGTCAGCCCCAGTGTTTACGAGGCCGCCCTGGACTGCCGGCTACGGCATTTTCAGCGGGTGGCCGACCCGGACGGCTGTCGGTCCACGGCCGAGAGGTACGAAGCACTTAACCGAACCGAACCGACTGCCATGCTGCTGGCCGCGCGCATCCGGAGTGTCGCTGCCGCCGTATACGCCACGGCGGGGCAGCCGGCCGAGGCGACCGCCGACGCCGACCGGGCGATGGCCTGGCTGACGAAAGCCGTCGCCGCCGGGTACACCGACCGCGCCCACATGACGGCGGACGACGACCTCGCGTCCCTCCGCGGCCGGGCCGACTTCCGGGCGCTAGTGAACACGCTGCCCGAGGTCGCCCCGCCGCCCCGGCCGGTGCGGTAGAATGCCGGCATGAGCACCACCCCCCAGACCCTCGATGTGACCGGCCTGCCGCCGGCCGCCGTGGCGGCCGTGGCCGCCGTGGTCGAGCAGTTGCGGGCGACTCACGCCCCGCCGGCCGGCGACCCCGCTCACCGGCCGAACCAGACGGCCGAGGAGTGGGCGGCCGACTTCCGCGCCTGGTGCGACTCGCGCCCGAGCCGCAACCCGAACGTGGACGACAGCCGCGAGAGCATGTACGACTGAGAGACGCCGTGACCTTCCTGCTCGACTCGAACATCCTGCTCCGGTCGGCCGACCCAGGTCACACCCAACATCGTGCGGCGGTGGACGCGGTCGAGGCGCTGGCCCTCCGCGGCCACGCGCGGGTGCTCGTCCCGCAGAACCTTTACGAGTTCTGGACGGTGGCCACCCGCCCGGTCGCCGACAACGGCCTCGGCATGACCCCGGACGAGGCGGCTGTGGAACTGTCCGGCTGGAAAGCCCGCTTCCCGATGCTGCCCGACACGCCGGCCGTTTATCCGGTCTGGGAACGGCTGGTGATCGCCCACGGGGTCCGAGGTAAGCCGACCCACGACGTTCGTCTCGTCGCGGCGATGGAGGTCCACGGGGTGACACGCCTGCTCACGTTCAACGCCAAACACTTCCTGCGGTTCCCATCGGTCACAGCCGTCACCCCCGCCGACGTGCTGCAATCCCCGCCCTAGCCGGCGGCCAGCTTGGCCCCGACGGCCGCCCACACCTCTTTGATGACGGCGTGGGCGGCGGCCTGGATCAGCCCCCGCGGGGCCAGCTTGAGCAGCCCGCCCAGCTCGGTCACGTCGGCCACCCACTCGACCGTGCAGCCGCCGGCGGCCGGGGCGAACGTGAGCGTCGCCCGGACGGTGCTGCGGCTGCCGACGCCGGTGCTCACCACCGTGTACCGCACCGCCCGGTCCGGGTCGCGGCCGGCGACCGTGGCCGTCGTGTCCAGTACCCCGGCCATGAAGGCGAACTTGGGCTTCACCCGCCAGCCGGCGGCGTCCGGGGCGGCACTCGTGATCTCGGCGTCCGGCAGGGCGTGGGCCAGCCAGCCGGCGTCGCCCAGCTTGGCAAAGGCCGTGGCCGCCGGCACCGCCAGCGTCTCGGTGCCCTGGAAGCGGATCATCGGTCAACCTCGGCTGGTGCTGCGGCGTAGCCGGATTATACTGCCGCTTCCCGCTGGGCTTGCGGCCGGGGGAAAATCCGCCGGCCGCTGCGAGCCGGGGCGGGGCCGTGGTCCTATGTTGACACAACTTGTCCGGCCCGCCGGGGCGGATCGAACCGAGGGTGTTGCCATTCCCGCATTTAGTAACGCGACCGCCGAGCCGGTGGTCGCCCCGGCCCTGCCGGCCGCCGACACCACCGTAGATGTGGCTGTCGCCGCCCCGCCGGCCGCCGAATCGCCGGCCCGCAGCCTGCTCGCGCTGGTGGCACCCGCCGCCTTCGTCGGCCTGCACGTCGCCGCCGTGGTGCTGCCGTTCTTCGTCAGCTTCACGTGGGTCGGGCTGGCTCTGTTCGCCGTCTTCTACAGCATCCGGGTGTTCGGCCTGACGGCCGGCTACCACCGCTACTTCGCCCACCGCAGCTACAAGACCGGGCGGGTGTTCCAGTTCCTGCTCGGCTGGATGGGCGCCGCTTCGTTGCAGCGGGGGCCGATCTGGTGGGCCGGCCACCACCGCAGCCACCACAAGCACAGCGACACCGACCTGGACGTGCACTCGCCGGTGTCCGGGACGGTGTGGTGGAGCCACGTCGGGTGGGTGCTGTCGAGCAAGTACAATGACACGCCGTGGCACCAGATGAAGGAGTGGAAGAAGTACCCGGAGCTGCGGTGGCTGGACCGCTACGACGTGATCCCCGGGCTGCTGCTGGTGCCGTTCTGCATGGCCGTCGGCTACCTGACGGGCGGCACTGAGAGCATGTGGAGCGCCCTGGTGTGGGGCTTCTTCGTCAGCACGATTGCCACATACCATGTCACGTTCATGGTGAACTCGGTGTGCCACCTGTTCGGCAGCCGGCGGTTCGCCACGCCGGACGACAGCCGGAACAACTGGCTGGTCGGCCTGCTGACGTTCGGCGAGGGCTGGCACAACAACCACCACCACTACCCGAGTGCCGCCCGGCAGGGGTTCAAGTGGTGGGAGATCGACATCAGCTACAGCGTGCTGAAGGTGCTGAGCTGGTTCGGGGTGGTGTGGGATTTACGGCAACCAACCCCGCGGGCGCTGGCGGCCAAGCGTCTGGAGCCGGCGACCGTCTGAGCCGACGAGAGCGAGCGGTGCGAACGCCTACCCCCGGCCGGGGCGGGCGTTTTGCGTTACTACCGTCCACGGGCGGCGGGGACCGTCTGCACCGGCGGCGTCAGCGGCTGCCGGTACCACAGCTCGTAGGTGAACGGCTCGATCTTGCCGAGCGGGCAGTCGGGGAACGCAAGCGTCACTTGGATCGGGTTACGATCCGGCATTTCCCGGATCATCGCGTTACCGGCGAATACGCCCCACACCCCGAACGCGGTGGTCTGCCGCTCCGCCAGTTTGGCGTCGAGAGAGCGGCCGAACGCCTCGGTCCGGACCAACGGGCATTTATCGGCCGGGATGTCGTCGGTGGATCGGACCACATGGCCGAACGGTCGGCCAGGTGGAGACGGGTAAGTGAACTCGGCCCGCACTTCGGCCGGCTGGCCGACGAGCGGGGCCGTGCTGCCGGCCACCGGCCGCAGCACCCAGGTGCCGCGGTCGAACCAGACCACCGGGGCGGCGGCCGGGGTGTCGCCGGGCGGCGTGGTGGCGGTGCCGACCTCGTCCCACTTGCCGCCGATGTTCACCCGCACGGCTGCGTCGGAGCCGTCAGTCCCGAGTGAGGCGACGTACACCAAGAAGTCGGCGTAGCGTCCGCCACCGACGGCTAGTTTGCCGGCCGCGAAGGTGTGCCCCCGCCGGGTTAGCACCGCCTCACGTGCCCCGCTGTCGCTGCCCGGACCACCGCCACGTCCGCCGCCACCGGGGGGACCAAACGACGACTGTGGAGGGGTCGGCACCTGCCCGGCGGGTAGTGCCGTCACCGGGCTGTCGGGGTCGTTGGTCAAGTCGCCATCGCCGTTCCGGTCGAGGTACAAGCGGTTGCCGTCGGCCACCGCCCACACCCGGGTGTCGCCGGTCGGCCCGAACGCCAAGTACAGGTAGCGGGGCTTGCCCTGGTAGGCCGGTTCCTTCTTCGGCGGCACCGGCCGCACGTCCGGGCCGGCGTCCGCCTGATCGGCGGCCGGCACGAGTCGGATGCGGCTGCCACTCGCCCGGCTGCCGCCGCTGGCCAGGTACAGCACCGGGCCGGTGGCCGCCCGGCCCCAGGTCATGGGGTACTGCTGCTGCTCCGGCCGTTGGGCCGGGTCGGTCGGCTGACCGGGGCGTTCGATCTGGAGCAACTCGTCGCCGGCCCCCAGGTCGAAAACGGTGTAGCCCCACTCCCGGCTAGTGGTGTACTCCCGCACTCCGGTCACTTGTTCCGTCCAGACCAGCCGTTTGTCGTCCAGCACACGGACGGTGACGACCCGCCGTCCGGCAGACGAGAGCGGGGCGTCGGTTGCCGTCCAGGTGCCGGTGAGCTTGGGCCGGGCCGCCCGTACCGGCCCGGCTACCGGCGGGTCGGCCGGCTTCGCCACGACCGGCTTGACCGGCTCTACCTTCGGCGGCGGGTCGGCCGCCGGCCGGCCGCTCACCGCCAGCCCACCGGCCATCACCAGGGTCACCGCCCCGAGCATCAGCTTGGTTCGCATCGTCCACCCCACTCCTACGGATAGGGCCGCCACCGCCGCCGGCGGGCCGGCCGGGTCGAGGATCGTTCGCACCGCACCCGCCGCCCAGATGGCGGCGTCCCCCCGGGGAGCACTCAGCAGCGCCACCAGTAGCCCCGCCGGCAGCCCGAACCCGCGGCGGGTGAGGTCGGCCCGCAGCCTCGCCCGGCCGCGGTCCAGCCGGCCGCGGAAGGTGTCGGCCGGCCAGCCGAGCTTGGCCGCGGCTTCGTCCCGGGTCAGGCTGTCCAGGTAGCAAAGCACCAGCGGTTGCCGCAGCCGGTCGGGCAGCCGGGCCAGGATGTCGTCCACTACGGCGGCCACCTCCCGCCAGCTCGCCTCGTCAGCCGGGTCGGCGACCGCCGGCCGGGCCACCGCCGTCGGCTTCGCCCGCCGCCGCCACGCCTTGCGGCACACCCGCACGCTGACGGCGTGCAGCCAGCCGCTCAGTGGGTCGGCGTGCCGCACCCGGCCGGCCTGGCGGGCGAGCGACAGGAACACCGCCTGGGCGGCGTCGTCGGCGTCGGTGGTCCCGAGCATCCGCCGGCAGACGCCCCGCACCAGCGGCCCGTGTCGGCGGACGAGCTCGGCGAACGCCGCCTCGTCCCGCGCAGTGGCGTACCGCCCGAGCAGGTCGGCGTCCCCGGCCGGATCGGCGGCCCGTCGCAGCAGTCCGGCCAGCGGCATGGCACTCCCTCCCCCTGATAGTGGCCGCCGGCCGGCCGGCCGACACGGACATTCCGTCGGGTATATTGACCGTGTCCCACCCGAGGGCCGCCGAATGTCCGCACTGCCAAAACACCGCCGGCTGACCGCCGCCGAGTACCTCGCCATCGAAGACGCGGCCGAGTTCCGCAGCGAGTTTTACGACGGCGAGATGTTCCTGATGGCTGGCACCGCCGTGCCGCACAACGACCTGAAGGACAACCTGTCGGACGAGTTGGGTGCCCGCCTCCGCGGCAGCGGCTGTCGTAAGGCGACCAATGACCAGCGAGTGCTGATCCCGACGACCGGGCTGTACACCTACCCGGACATCGTCGTCACCTGCGGGCCGCGGGAGTTCGACCCGCTCAGCAAAATCACCCTGACCAACCCGACGCTGGTGGTCGAAGTCCTCTCCCCGGGCACGGCGAGTTACGACCGCGGGGCGAAGCTGCGGCAGTACCAACGGCTCGCCTCGCTCCGGGTCGTGCTGCTGGCCGCTTCGGACCGCGTCCAGGTGGACGTGTACAGCCGCGAGCCGGACGGCCGGTGGGTCCACACCGTCTTCGACGACCCGGCCGGCGAGCTGGTCATCCCCGGCCTGCCGGTGCCGGTCCGCATCCCGCTGGCCGACGTGTACCGGGACGTGGAGCTGCCCGACGAGCCGCCGCTGCGGGACCACACGCCCGACGACCAACTGCCCGGGTACAGTCCGCCGGCGGCCGGCTGATACAATGTGCGGTCCGCCGCCCCGGAGCCGCCTGCCAATGCCTGCCGAAGTGCCCGCCCTCGACGACCCGTCCCTGTACATCAACCGCGAGCTGAGCTGGCTGGAGTTCAACCGCCGGGTGCTGGAGGAGGCCCAAGACCCGACCGTGCCGCTGCTCGAGCGGGTCAAGTTCCTGGCCATCTTCTCGAGCAACCTGGACGAGTTCTTCATGGTCCGCGTGGGCGGGCTGCGGCAGAAGGTGGAGGCCGGCCTCACCCGCGGCACCGGCGGCGACCGGATGCCCCCGGCCGAGGTGCTGGCCCGCGTCGGCGACACCGTCCGCGAACTCGTGGCCGACCAGTACCGCTGCCTGCAAGGGCTGCTCCCCGGGCTGGCCGACGAGGGGGTGGTCATCCGCTACCAGCGGGAACTCACCGACGCCCACCGCAAGACCCTCCGCCGGCTGTTCCACGCCGACTTCTTCCCCGTCCTCACGCCCCTGGCCGTGGACCCCGGCCACCCGTTCCCGCACCTGCTCAACAAGTCCCTCAACCTGGCCGTCCTGCTCCGCCGGCCGGGCGACGACAACCCCCTCATGGCCGTGGTGCAGGTGCCGGGGGCGCTGTCCCGGTTCGTCCAACTGGACCCGCTCGTGTCGCCGGCCACCACGGCCGTGTTCCTGCCCCTGGAGACGGTCATCCGGCTGCACCTGGGCGACCTGTTCCCCGGCATGGAGCTGCTCGGCACGGCCGCCTTCCGCGTCACCCGGGACAGCGAGTTCGAGCTGGACGAGGACGTGGAAGACATCATGCGGGCCATCGAGGAGAACGTGAAGCAGCGGCGGCGGGGCGAGGCGGTGCGGCTGGAAATCGAGGCCGACGCCCCGCCCGAGGTGGAGCAGTTCCTCATGCAGTCGCTCGACCTGACCCCGGCCGACATCACCCGCTGCCCGGGACTGCTCGACCTGACCGGGCTGTTCCAGGTGTACGGCCTGCCCGGGTTCGGCGAACTCCGCGACCCGCCGATGGTGCCGGTGCCGGTGCCGGCGTTCGTCAACGCCCCCAGCCCGTGGGCCGTCATCCGCACCCGGGACGTGCTGGCCCACCACCCGTACGAGTCGTTCAAGCCGGTGGTCGATTTCATCGAGGCGGCGGCCGACGACGACCGCGTGCTGGCCATCAAGCAGACGCTCTACCGCACCAGCAGCGACAGCCCGATCGTGCGGGCGCTCCAGCGGGCGGCCGACCGCGGCAAGCAAGTCACCGCCGTCATCGAGCTGAAGGCCCGGCTGGACGAGGAGCGGAACATCCTGTGGGCGAAGGCGCTGGAGAAGTCCGGCGTGCATGTGGTGTACGGGTTCGTCGGGCTGAAGACGCACTGCAAGGTGGCCCTGGTGGTGCGGCGGGACGAGGACAACACCCTGCGGCGGTACGTCCACCTGGGCACCGGCAACTACAACCCGCAGACGGCCCGCATCTACACGGACGTGGGCTTCTTCACCGCCCGGCCGGACTTCGCCGACGACGTGACGCTGCTGTTCAACCACCTGACCGGGTACGCCGAGCCGCCGCAGTACAAGAAGCTGGTGGTCGCCCCCAGCCGCATGATGGCCTTCATGGTCGAGCGGATCGACCGGGAGACGGCCAACAAGCAGGCCGGCAAGCCGGCCCGGGTGCGGGCCAAGGTGAACGGCCTGCTGGAACCCAAAGTGGTGATGGCCCTGTACCGAGCCGGCCAGGCCGGGGTGCAGGTGGACATCGTCTGCCGGGGGGTGTGCGGCCTGCGGCCGGGGGTGCCCGGCGTCAGCGAGAGCATCCGGGTGACGAGCGTGGTGGACCGCTTCCTGGAGCACAGCCGCATCTTCTACTTCGAGAACGCCGGCGACCCGGAGGTGTACATCGGGAGCGCCGACTGGATGGACCGCAACCTGGTGCGGCGGGTGGAGGTGGTGTTCCCCGTCGAGCAGGCCGACCTGAAGGCCCGCCTCATCGACGAGGTGCTGACGCTCAGCGAGAAGGACACGGTGAAGGCCTGGCAACTGCTGCCGGACGGCCGGTACGAGCGGGTGAAGCCGGCCGACGGCAAGCCGGGGCTGCGGAGCCAGCACCGCTACCTGGCCCTGGCGGCCGAGAGTGAGAAGCGGCTGACGGCCCAACCCCAGGAGCCGCCGCCGACCCCGGACGGGCCGAAGCTGGCCCGCCGCGCCCGCGGCAAGCGGGGCTGACGCCGGCCCCCCCGGTCGTAGCCCGACGCGCGAGCGGGGGGAATCGTCCTCGCTCGCGCGTCGGGCTACGACCAGTAGAACAACCCGCCCACCCGGAGCCGCCCCGATGACCCCCGCGCAGATCGCCCACATGGTGTTCTTCAAGCTGAAGGACCGCACGCCCGCCGGCCGGGACAAGCTGGTGGCCGCCCTGGACAAGCTGGCCGCCGCCGTGGACGGGGTGGCTTACTACTCGGCCGGCGTGATCGGCGAGAACCACGAGCCGGCGGTGAGCGACCGCGAGTTCGACGTGGCCCTGCACCTGGTGTTCAAGGACGCAGCCGCCCACAAGGCGTACCTGCCGCACCCGGCGCACGTGAAGTTCATCGACCAGAACAAGGCCGACTGGGCCGGGGTGCGGGTGTTCGACAGCGAGGTGCGGCCGAAGGGTAAGTGACGTTCGTAGCCCGACGCGCGAGCGAGGTCTGTCGTCCTCGCTCGCGTGTCGGGCTACGAACCAACCCGCCCGAGCCGCAGCCCGACCCAGCACCCGGCCAGCCCGGCGGCGACCGACCCCAGCACGTACCCGGCCGCCGTCCACCCCCGCCCCTCGTCCAGCAGCGTCAGCGTCTCCAGGCTGAACGTGCTGAACGTGGTGAACCCGCCGCACACCCCGACGCCGAGTAGGGCGTACCACCCCGGCCGGTCGCGGCCGGCGCCGGCCAGCACGCCCAGGGCGAACGAGCCGACGGCGTTGATGCCCAGGGTGTGCCACGGGTAGACGGCGGCCGGCACCCGCAGGCCGACCAGGAACCGCAGCCCGGCCCCGGCCCCGCCGCCGACCACTACCAGCGATAGTCGAGTGAGGTCGGTCATTCGGCCGCCCCGCTGCCGGCCCACACCGGTACGTCGCGGAGGTGGAACGGCACCTCCACCGGGAACACGCCGTTGACCGCCACAGCCGACGGCGGGCCGGCCGGTCGGTCGGTGCGGCCGACGGCGGTGTACGTCTGCGTCACCCACCCGTCGGCGTCGAACCGGAGCCGCAGGGATTGCACGGTCTGGGAGAAAATCTCCCCGTCCGCGGCGAAGGCGTACACGCCGAACGGGGCCGGCTTCTGCGACGCCGGCGGGGTCAGTTCGACCGTCGATCCGGGCCGGCCGGTCGCCTCGAAGTGGGAGTGCTGACCGGCCGGCACCCGCACCCCGGCCGGCCGGTGTGCGAACCACGCCGCCAGCGGCGGGTCGGCCCACGACAGCGTCGGCCAGAAGGTGGACGGGTGGCGGGCGGTGACGGTGAACCGATAGGTGCCGTCGCCGACCGGCTCCGTCGCGTCCAGCCGCACCGCCAGCGGCACCGGCGGGTGAGGCGTCAGCCACGGCTCCCGGCGGCGGGTGCTGTCGCCGGCGAACACCGCCACCCCGAAGTGGAGCCGGAGTGTCCCCCGCAGGTCGGCCAGCCGGTCGCACGCGGCGGCCGCCCGTGCCACATCCACCGCATCCACGGTACGCCCCCGCTCGGCCACCGCCGGCCGCTGGCCCTGTCGCGTCGCCAGGACCATCGCCACGGCCCCGGCGACGAAGAGCAGGCCGAAGCCGGCCCCGGCGACGATCAGCCACAGGCGGAGCGTATCGGCACGCTGGCGGGCTTGCTGGCGGGAGTGTGTATCGCTGGGCATGCCCCAAGCATCGCACGCCGGGGGCGGGACGTGTAGCTAGACGGGCGGTCAGTGTGCAAGGGCGGCCGGGATGCCAGGGACGAACGCCCGCAATGTCATGGCCCAGGCCGGGCGTGCCAGCGGACCAGCTCGGCGACGGCCCCGGCCAGGACGATGCGGGCCGTCTCCGCGGCGGGGGTAGTGGCCGGCGGCGAGCCGAGGTCGGGCCGGCCAGCCGGCACACCAGAGCGACGGTCGCCGGGAGCATGGGGTGGTCTCCGTTCGGCGGGAGCCGCGACCGCACGGGAGCGTCTGGCTGGGGAACTCAGCAGGTGACGGGCCGCCCCAGCTAGACGCTCCCATGTGGTCGCGGCTCCTACCGCACGGCCTCGGCCGTGCCGGGGGCGGCGGACACGTCGGCCAAGGCGAACGGCACCTCTACCGTCACCGCCCGCGCCCCGGCGAACAGCACCCGCACCGGCGGCCCCTGGCCCGGCTTCGGCGTCACCCGCACGTGCAGCCGGTCGGCCACCGTGCCGGCGGTGCCGTCGGCCCGGCTGGCCCGCACGGCCACGGCGGCCAACACCCGCCCGCCGGCGTCCACCAGGGTCAGCCCGTCGGCCGTCGGGCCGGCCCGGGCGGCGGCGGCCGCCGACTGCCGGGCGTTCCACTGGATGAATCCGCCGCGGGCGAACGCCAGGGCGCCCCGGTCCGGGTCGAACCGCAGCCCGGCCCCGCCACCCGGCCGGACCGCCGCTGGGTCGTAGACAACGGTGATGTCCACGGCGAGCCGGCCGTCGTCGGCCACGGCCGGCGGGTCGGCCACCAGCCGCACCCCGTCCGCTGATCCCGACCCCGGCAGCGGGCAGGCCGCCAGCTCGCCGGGGTCGTCACGCACCACCACCCGGACGACGCCGAACAGTTCCGCCAGCCGGTCGGTGCCGGCCGGGGCCACCACCCGCACCACCGCCTCGTTCGGCCCGCACACCCCGGTGGCCCGGTCGATCTCGGTGCGGGAGTAGGTGGCGGTGCCGTCGCCGGCCAGCCGGACCGACCCGCGGCTGACCGGCAGGGAGCGGACCAGGCCGGCGACCCCGTCCGGCCCGCGGGGCAGTTCGTGGCGGCCGGCCGTGGCCCGCCGCACCCAGACGCCGTCCACCCGCTCGACCGCCCGCTGGGGTTCGGCCCGCACCCGAACCAGCACCGCCGCCTGGCCGGCCGGCACCCCGGCGGCCAGGCGGTCCGGGGCGGCCCGGCCGTCCACCCGCACCGTGCCGGCGACGGCCGTCACCGCCCGCCCGACGGCCGGCCGCAGGACGATGCGGCCGGCCGGCTCCGGGTCGGACGCGGCCGCCAGCCGGGCCACCTCCCGCCGGGCGGCCCGCTCCCCGCAGTACCGCACCAGGGCGTTGAAGTCGTCGGCCAGCCGGTGGTGGTCGGCCTCCCGCTTGGCCTTCTCGGCCGGGTCTTCGGCCCGGCCGATGGCCAGCCGGGCGGCGTCCACCTCGGCGGCCCGGCGGACGAGGGTCTGCTCGACGGTAGCCTCCAGGTTGACCAGCACCTGGTTGAGCGCCTCGTCGCTCTCGGTCTCCGGCGGCGGACGGGGGCCGCGAGGGGCGACGGTGGTCACCTCCAGCCCGGCCGCGTCGCACCCGAGCTGCACCGCCGCCCAGACGGTCAACGGGCCGGCCGGCGGGGTGAGGGTGGCGGCGGCCGGCGGGTGGTCCAGGACGTACCCGGTCTGCCCGGAGACGGCGTCGAACAGGGCGTCGGCTGTGAGCGGGCCGGGCGGCAGGGTGACGACGGTGGGGGCGAGCAGCCGGCCGGCGGTCAGCCGGCGGGTGATGCGGGCGATCAGGTCGGCGGCCCGGTGGGCGGCCTCCGGGTCGGGGCCGGCGGCGGCGGCGGCCAGGGCCGGCAGGGCGACCACCCCGGCCCGCTCCAACGCCTCGGCGGCGGCCGCGCGGGCGGCGAACACGGGGCTACGCAGGTCGGCCGCCCAGGCCGCCGGGCGGGGGTCGGCGAAAGCGGCCAGGGCGACGGCGACGGCGAACATGTGCCCCTATGGTGGCCGGGGGCGGGGGGAAAAACAAGCGTCAGTCGTCGGCACACTGGTCGCCGGCGTTGGGGGTGGCCTGGCCCCAGTACACCCAGTCGGAAACGCGCGGCGACAGGATCCGCACCGACCCGTCGCACATGCCCTGCACCTGCCCGGCCGCGTGCAGCCCCTGGGTCATGCCGGGGTGACATCGGTCGAGCGGCGGCTGCGGCTGGAACGTGGCACCGGGCGGATATGGCACGCCCGGAAAATGCGCCGTCGTTGTCCGAAGCGGAGAGCCGACGGTAATAATCGGGATGTCATTTGCTATAAATAAAAACGTCGGGCCGTCCCAATCTGTAAACTGACGACTCATTGGTCGCCATGTGTCCTTGCACCACTGATACCGCTCACGGATGATTGCTGTGCTTGACAAGCCGTCAGTTACATATGAACTGAGCGTGGTTGAGTGAACGCTGAAAGCCTCCGGTCGGTTGTTTCCCCACAGAATGTGATAGTTCAAACAGTAGGTGACCGGCTCGCTGTACTGAACCGGCCAAGCCAAGCGACCGACAGACTTAAAACTGTTGTCGGCTGGACATCGATAGACAGTGCTGTTGGAATGGTCAACGGATGAGCCGCCAGAAACGAACGGCCACAACTCGGGAAAAACTGCCGGCCGCCCGGGAGGGTCGAAGTAGGCGAATGGTGGCGGCGGGGTGAGATGACCTGGCGGCGGGGGCAGCTTGTCATCATGGGCGGTTGTGTAGTTGACGATCCCGAGCGCGACCTGTCGCACTTTATTTTGACATGACAGGCGGACCGCAGTCTCACGAACTTTCTGCACGGCAGGCAGCAGCAGGGCGAGCAAAACAGCGATCAGCCCGATTATCAACAGCAGTTCAGTCAGGCTGTAAGCTTTGCGAGCCTTCACGAGAGCCTCCTTGCTACATGTTTATTAGTATACTATTTAGCCTTGACCGTCACGAATTTTGTCGCAACAAAAGTAGAACCTCCTGGCTCACTGAACTCTACTATCGCCCAAACTCGGTAATTCTGTCCACTGGAGAGAAATGTGAACGTCGGAATGTTTGAGCCGCCCCAAGTACCAGAAGGTGTATTGGTACCAGGAGTTGTATCGAGGTAGCAACCTGAAGTCCGTAACGTCTCGCCGTTAGTAGCCGGATCACGAGTAGCGTAGATGTTCACATTATACGGCGTAGATGAAGAAGGCGATCCTCCTGGCCAAGAGATGGTACCCGTGGCGTTAATTTGTCCACTGCCAGCACCAGTGCTGGCAGTAATCGTCAGCGTAAACGGCTCTGTACCGCCAGAACCTGAATTGATAGTGATCTGCACTGGGTCTGAGTGGTATGTACCAGTAGTGCCCCCTGCGTTCGCATTGACAAACACCGCCCAGACGTTCTATGTTCCCGATGCCAAGTCAATAGTTGCCGCCACCCCCGTCGAAACGTTCGCCGGAGTTAACGTGAAGCTCGGGCCGGTTCTGTGAAAACCGCTCCCCGCCGTATTCCTGGCGGCCTCTAAGTAGACGGTCTGTGCCGGGAAGTTCGCCAGCAGCCCGGTGCAGGTGATCATCCCCCGCACCCGGGCGGGGTTCATCGGGTTTGGCACACCGACGCCGCCGAGCGTGACCTTCTGAGCGTAGGTGGTCGACTGGCACAGCAGAACCGAGACGGCGGACAGCGATAGGAGGGTGGTGCGGGGCATGGGTCACCGGGGTGTGAGTCGGTGGAGGAGTTGACTGCGCCCGAATGTCACGCGCCTGGTGACCCGAGTCAAGAGGGAAGTGAGGATTATCCTCAAGAAATGGTCGGTGCGAACCGGGGGTGTCAGCCTCCCAAGGGACCGATTCGCTCGGGCGTCCCCCAGCCTCGGAGGGGCTTACGCCCCCCGCTCGCCCCGGACGGAGGCATGACCTACTACCGGCGGTCGATCGATGTCGTGCTAATCCCTGCAAGCCGTCGCACCTCGACGGTCGGGTGGAGCGTCCGGCTCGGCGTGCCGTCACTGACCGGGGTAGCCGATCTCAGCGGCGTCAGCGGCCAACTCGCCCAATGACACGACGGGGTCGAGCCGGGCGACCACGTCAGACGTGAGCGGCCTGTGCCGGTACACATGCTCGACCGCCGCCAAATCGACCGCCCGCCCGTAGTAGTCGGCCGCCCAGTCGCGGTACGAGTCCGGCCGGCCGTCCAATACGGCGAGCAAAAACTCCGACCCGTCCGGGTCCGGGTGGGACGGCGGAAACGCGACTGAACCCGACTGCCACGTCGGGTCGCCGTGTCGTCGCCAGATGCAGAACGTGACGGTCACGGCCTCGAACGCCGGCTCCCGTAGGCAAGCTGCGAACTCGGCCGGGACAGCGTCCAGGACACCCGGCCACGGGCGGGGCGGCCGTTCGCGGTACGGGGACATCGGGTATCCGTGGGCAAACCCTTTGAACCAGCATCCGACCGGACCGAAGTGAGCGAAGAAGTCGTCCCCGCTACCGTTCCGCATTGACCCCACCTGCTCGTCGGCCGACCACGCGGTTGTGAACGAATAGTACCGGCACTCCCGCTTCGGGCAGCGCACGGCGTCGAGCACCGCCATCGACTGACGGGTGCGGCTCAGGACAGACTGAGCGGACCGTCGCCGCAGAAGTTGCTGCTGCCGAAGGCCGGCAGGCGGTGGCCGAAGGCGTGGGCCATCGCCAGCAGCAGCCGGTGGTGCGGCACCCCGGGTTTGGCGTACTTGTGGCTCCGGCCCATGCGGAAGCCGAGGCCACCGCCCACTAGCACGAACGGGATGTTGTTGAGCGTGTGCGAGTTGCCCTGGCCCAGCTCGTTCGTCCAGACGATGGTGGTGTGGTCCAGCATCGACCCCTCGCCGCCCGGCTCCGGGGTGTCGGATAGACGCTTGGCCAGGTAGGCGACCTGCTCGCAGTACCAGCGGTTGATCTTGATCAGTTTCTCGACCGCCTCTTTGTTCGTGTCCGGCTCGTGAGAAATGTTGTGGTGGTCGTCGGTGATGCCCAGCCACCGCATCCGCGCCTGGCCCACCGACGTGGTGATCTGGAACGTGGCGACCCGGGTGAAGTCGGCCTGGAACGCCGCCGTCATGAGGTCGAGCTGGGCCTTACAGATGCGGGGCAGGTGGTCGTTCTCGCCCTCCCGCAGCCCGTCCTCCAGCTTCGGCACGACGTGGCCATCCGCCTTGCGGGCCTCCTTCAACTCCTGCTCCATCTCGCGGACGAAGGTGGTGTGCTGCTCCAGCAGCTTGCGGTCCTCGGCCGCGATCTGACCGGACAGCGTCTTGAGGTCGTCGGCCACGTCGTCCAGCACGCTGCCGATCACCTCCCGGTCCTTGGCGCCGCCGTACAGCTTCTTGAACATCTGGTACGGGTCGTCGATGGGGGCGATCGGCTGGTTGCCGCCGGCGTACACCATCCGCGTCCAGGTGTCGGCCCGGTCCGGCACCAGTGCCCCGAACTCCAGCGACCCGAACCGGGTGCGGGTGGCCGGCGACTTTTGGAGGAAGGTCTTCAGTTCCTGGTCGATGCTGTTGCCCTTGGCCCAGCCGGCCGGGGTGTGGCTGCCGCCCTGGATGTTGCCGGGGAACAGCTCGGTGCCGGTGAGCAGGCAGCCGATGCCCCGCATGTGGTTGTCGCCGTCGCCCTCCACCTTGTCGCAGATGTTATTCAGCATCAGCGTCTGGTCGCGGAACGGCTCCAGCGGCGTGCAAATCTCCTTGAACGCAGTCAGTTCGCCGTCGGCATCCGGCCAGAAGTGTTTCGGCACGATGCCGTTCGGGCTGAACACGATGACGAGCCGCTGCTTGCGGTGGGGGGTGCCGTTGGCGAAGCCGAGGCCGGGCAGGCCGGCGAGGAACGGCAGGGCCGCCGCCGACAGGCCGGTGTGACGCAGGAACTCGCGGCGGCTGGCGGCCATGTCGCACTCCGGTGGGACAGGCATTTCTGCCTGTCCATGCCCCACCCCGGACAGGCAGAAATGCCTGTCCCACCAAACCCATCACCTCGCCGCTACCGCCACCGGCGGCATCGCCCCGAGTACCGCCGCCTCGACGGCCAGTACCCGCAGATCATACTTCGCGGCGGCGAAACTCTCACGCAGTTTATCGGCCGCGTCGGCCCCGAAGGCCCGCACCGGCTGGCCGACGAAGTGGTGGAACACCCCCTCGGCCACCGCGCCATGCACCTCCGGCGAATCAGCCACGAACGCCGCCAGCTCGGCCGGGCCAGTGAATGTCCGTCCGGCGCCGGCCCGGTCGGTGTACGCCCCGGTGATTTCGACTGGCTTGCCGCGGTCGAGTTCCCGCAGCTTGCCGATGCCGTCGAACCCTTCCAGCGTGAACCCGAGCGGGTTGATGACCGTGTGGCACCCCTGGCAGTTGGCCCCACGGGTTTGCAGCGTCACCCGCTCGCGGGTGGACAGGGTCGGGTGCAAGTCTTCGGCCAGCGGGCTGAATGCTTCTTGCGGCGGCATGAGCACCCGGCCCATCACCCCGCGGGCCAGGAAGACGCCGCGGTGGATGGGCGAACTGGCCCCGGGGTAGGCGAAGGTGGCCAGCACGAACGGGTGCGTCAACACCCCGACCCGCTGACCGGGGTCGAGCTTGACCCGCTGCCACGCCGCGTCGGCCGGCAGGTCGGCGCCGTACAACTTGGCGAGCCGGCCGTTCAGGTACAGTTCGTCGCCCAGCACCAGCTTGCGGAAGTCGCCGGAAGTGGCGGCGTCGGCCAGGGTGCGGTCGAGCGACGCCCGCAGGTCGGCGGCCGTGGCGGCGTCGAAGCCGGGAAACTTCTTCGGGTCTTTGGCCAACTCGCCGACATGGTCCACCTGCAGCCAGTGGCGGAGGAACCCTTCCAGCTTGAGGGCGAACCGCGGGTCGGCCCGCATCCGCTCGGCCTGCTTGCGGATTTGCTCCGGGGTGCCGAGCTTGCCCTTGTCGGCCGCCTCCCGCAACTGCTTGTCCGGCAGGCCGTCCCACAGGGCGAAGGCCAGCCGGGCGGCGGTGTCGTGTTGTGGGGTCGGCTCGCCCACCTCGCGGTACAGGAACCGCGGCGACTTCAGGGCCAGCAGCACCGCCCGGCGGACGGCCTGCGCCGGGTCGGCCTCCCGCTTGAACGGCCCCTCGACGTAGAGCGACTTCTGCTTGTCGTCCAGTGGCCGGCGGAACGCCCGGCCGACGAAGGTCGTCACGAACGCCTTCAGCTTGTCGCCGCGATCTTTCGCATCCGGCTTGGTGCCGGTGAGTTCGTCCAGCCGGGCCGTCACATGATCCGCCGCAGCCACGGCGGCGTCGGTGGTGGCCTGGTCCCAGGCCTTGGACACGAAGTTGCCGCGTTCCCAGCCGAGGCTGCGGTCGTCCGGCGGGAAGCTCACCGGGCTGACGTACACCTCCGACACCTTGGCCTCGGACAGGAAGCGGTCGGGCACCAGCTCCAGGGGCCGGCCGCCGGGCACGGCCCACCGCAGCACCGCCGCCGGCGGCGACTCCGGGGCCGGCGGGCCGACGAAGTCCTTCTTGTTCTTGCCGGCCTTGTCGATCTTCACCGCCTCGATCTTGAGCCGGTAGCCGCGGCCGCCGAGCAGCTTGGCCCGCGCCCGGAACTCGGTCTCCGGGCCGGACCGCACCCAGGCGTCCACCAGCGGCTTGTTGAAGTCGTTCAGCCACACCCGGCCCCGCACGTCGGCCGGCAGGGTGAAGGCGAACTCGTACTCCCCCGTCGCGGGAGCGAACACGCTGCCGACGAAGTCCTTGCGGGCGTACCGCACCGGCTCGGCGCGGGCGCCCTCGGGGCGGAAGTCGTATGTGGCCTCGCCGCGGAAGCTGCCGACCAGGTCGGCCACGGCGGCGTCGTACTGGCGGACGGTCAGCCGGCTGAGGTCGGCACGGACGGGGGTACGGCGGTCCCGGGCCGTCTTGCCGTAGAAGGTGCCGAAGATGTACTCGGCCACCGCCCGGGACTGGTCGGCGTCGAGCGCGTCCGGGTCGTCCTCCGGCATGGTCTTGTCGAGGTACTCGGCCAGTTGCGGCACCGCCAGGTCGCCGGCCAGCGGCTTGGCGTACTTCTTGGCCCCCTGGCCCTCGGCCCCGTGGCAGCGGGCGCAGTGCTGCTTGTACAGCGCGGGGCCGTCCGGCTTGTCGCCGGCGGCGAGCATCAGGGTGAGGGCGGCGATGAGCATAGCGAGGGGCTGTCCGGCAGGTAGCTGTATAATTGCCCGGCGGCAGGCCGGTGTCAAGTAGGGCACGGTTTACCGTGCCGTCCGGGGAGGTGAGGTTTGCCGGGAACCGTTCGTCTTCCCGACGGCACGGTGAACCGTGCCCTACTTGAAGCGATACAGCGCCGATTCCGTCCGCACCACCAGGCTGCCGGCGGCCGGCACGAACGTGGCGAACGTCTTCTCCTTCAGCTCGCTGCGGCTCACCTCCTTGAACTCGGTGCCGGCGGCCACCACCTGGCCGACGCCGTCCTCGCTGGTCAGCCAGATTTTGCCGGCCGAGTAGATGGGCGAGGCCGAGTACGACTTGCCGGCCAGCCGCTCGGTGTAATGGGTCTTGCCGGTCTTGGCGTCCACCACGCTCAGGAACCCCGTGTCGCCGACCAGGTACAGCTCGTCGCCGACGACGAGCGGGGTGGGCGTGTTGGGGGCGTACATCTTCACCTTCCAGTCCCAGGTTGGGGTCACGTCGCCGGTCTTGAACGGGTCGATGGCCAGCACGTGCGGGGTGACGTACCCGGTCGGCACGTACACCAAGCCGTGGGCGAACACCGGCCGGCAGATGAGCGACCAGCCGGGCTGCGGGTATTTGCACTTCCACAGCTCGGCCCCGGTGAGCGGGTCGTACCCGTGGCAGTAGTCGCTGGCCGGGCTGACCAGCACCCGCTTGCCGTCCGGCCCGGTGACGACGTGCGGGGTGGCGAACGAGAAGGCCATCCGCGGGGTGGTCTTGCGGTCGGTCTTCCACCGCACCGTGCCGGTGGCCAGGTCCAGGGCGGCCACGAACGCCACGTCCCCGCCGTCGCAGGCCACCACGGCCGTGTCGTCCACCAGCACGGGCGACGCCCCGTTGCCGTGGACCGGCTTGTACCCCAGCTCCCGGTTCACCCACAGGACTTTGCCGGACAGGTCCACGGCCGCGGTGCCCATGTGGCCGAAATGGCACACGACGGTCTTGCCGTCGGACGCCGGGGTGGGGCTGGCGTGGCCGTTCTTCTTGTGCATCTGGGCGGCCAGGTCGCCGGGGGCGCGGATGAGTTCCACGTCCCACAGTTGCTTGCCGGTGGCGAAGTCGAAGGCCAGCGCCCGCAGCGACTGGTCGGCGGTCGGCTGCTCGCTCTGCGCCACGGCCGTGGTCAGGATGAGTTTGCCATCGACCAAGATGGGCGACGACCAGCCTTTGCCGGGGACGGGGGTCTTCCAGAGGGCGTTCTTGTCGGGTGCCCATTCGGTCGGCAGGGCCGGGCCAGCGTAGTGGCCGACGCCGTCCGGGCCGCGGAACTCCCGCCAGTCGGCCGGCGGGGCGACGGCGAGGGCGAGTAGCAGCAGCGACATCAAGCGGTCCCCGGGGTGGCAAGGGCAGTGTAGGCCGGCGGCCCGGTCGGCGAGAGCCGCGACCGCACGGGAGCGTCCAGCGCAGACGCTCCCGTGC
>JAYVUZ010000272.1:0-30990 GCA_043787415.1 Fimbriiglobus sp.
GCCCTCATCATCGTGGTCTGCATCGCCGCCGTGACGACCCTGGGCAAGAACGCCAACAGCACGTTCACCCAGGTCGGCAGCACCATCGGCACCACCGCCTCCTAAGTGTGGCACGCCGCGAAATCGTGACCTACAGTTGGGGCGACCCCGCTCGCCGGGTCGGCCCTCTGCATTTCCGGGGGGCGACTTCCCGACACCCCCTCGCGTCCCCGTCAAGGACCGTTGACATGGCCACCGCCGCCCCCCCCACGCCGACGACCGCCGCCGACCTGGGCATCGACCGCGAGTTCCTCATAAAAATGGGGCAAATCCCGGTCATTGCGCTGGTGTGGGCGGCGGCCGCCGGGTTCGCCACCAGCCTGTTCGCCCAGCTCGGCTGGCTGAAAACCGTCACCGCCGGGGACGAGACGTTCCTGTTCAACCTCGGCCCGGTGGTGGTCATCTGCCTGGGCATGCTGCTGGCCGCTTTCATCGACGGCTACGCCTTCAAGGTGCCCAACTGGGTGACGCTGTCGCTGGTCCTCAGCGGCTGGTACCTGGGGCTGGCCAACGACCTCGGCTTCCACTTCGCGGCCACCGCCCCGAACGGCGGCGGCGGGCTGTGGGCCGCCTTTTTCTGCACCTGCCTCGGCTTCGCCCTGCTGTTCCCGGCCCTGTTCATCGGCGGCATGGGCCAGGGGGACGTGAAGATGACCATGGGCTTCGGCTCGTGGCTCGGCTTCTACTTCGGCCGCTGGAACGGGAGCTGGAACCTGTTCTGGTCGTTCGCCATCGGGGTGCTGGTGGGCGGCGTGTTCGCCATCGTCATGATGATCGCCCGGCGGCAGGGCGGTTTGAATCTGGCCAACACTCGGGCGATCGTGACCGACCTCCAGGTGATGGCCGCCACGGGGGTGACGGCCGGCAAGCAGCGGGCGGCCGCCCGCCGGCCGGACTGGTGGCGGCTGCCGTACGGGGTGCCCCTGTGTGTCGGCTTCCTCGGCTACCTGTGGTACGCCTTCTTCGTGCTCAACTGAGCCGCCCGACCGGCGACGGCCACCCCGAAGCCCGCCGACGGTCGTCGGCGGGCTTTCGTGCGTCACAGTGGGCAATGTCGGTGCAGTCGGCACATCCGGAAAGATTGGAGCGGCGGCGGGGGTCCGGTCGAATCAAGTGGCGTCAACCTGCGGGCGGCCCGCGGGGCATTCGGGGCGGGCGGGAGGATTTCCGTTTCACCCCGGGAGTTCTTGCGTACCGCTAAACGCGCTCTACTGTTGGGCAACGTCGGCGCCTGCGGAAAAACCCGCCGGTGCCGGGCAACCCGACACACCCGGCCCCCAGGCGGACGGTCCGCCTGACCTGACGAGCCGGAACCCAGAGCGGCCCCCGAGGCAGTAGCCCCCGGGCCGGCGGCCGGTCGGCCGAACCCCGACCGCTCCCCCCAGGGGTGGCACCGAAATGAAACAGAAGAACCTGATCCTGGTGGCGGTGGCGGTCTGCTGCGGCCTCGTGGCCGCCGTGCTGACCAGCCAGATGAGCGCGGGCAATGCCACGGTCGTCGAAACCGTGGAGGTGCCGGTGGCCAGCAAAGAGCTGCCCATGGGCACCTGGCTGAAGAAACAGGACATCGACCAGTACATCGTGCTCAAGCCGTTCCCCAAGAGCAACCTGCCGGCCGCCTTCTCGGCCAGCAAGGACGAGATCGCCGACAAGCGGACGGCCCGCCTGATCCGCAAGGACGAGCCGTTCAACCCGGCCGACCTGACGACCAACGTGAGCATCCAGCCGCCGGCCGGGCTCAACTTTTACACCATCGGCATCAATGCCACCCAGGCGGCCGCCGGCTTCTGCGTGCCGGGCAGCAAGGTGGACCTGGTGTGCGCCGTCACCATGACCAGCGCCGGCGGCAAGAGCATCCTGTTCCCGCTGCTCACCGACATGCTGGTGCTGGCCGTGGACACCCAGTCGAGCAACCAGAACGGGCACAACGCCATCGCCAACCTGAGCATGTTGTCTCTGGCCGTGACGACCGACCAGACATTGATGCTCAAGGCGGCCGAGACGCGGGCGGCGCGGATGAGCATCGTCCTCCGCAACCCGGAGAAGCCGGCCGTCTGGAAGTACATCCCGAGCGAGAAGGAAATCTGGGGCATCATGTCGGACGACCCCAAGCGGGCGTTCAGCCACGACGGCCACGAGATCACCGAGGACAAGAAGGACGACAAGCTGAAGCTGCCGGTGCCGAAGGAGGACCTGCCGGCCGGCACCCACCTGACGGCCGAGGTGCTCAAGGACAAGTTCACCTTCCTGGAGTTCACCCCGCCGGCCCCGGCCAACGTCCTCGCCGACCTGACCGACCTGAAGGACCAGTGGCTGACCCAGGGGCTGGCGGCCAACCAGTTCGTGCCGCGGAACTTCGTCGGGGCCAAGCCGTACGGCAAGTCGGCCCCCACCCCGGCCGAGTCCTCGACCTCGAAGGAGCCGCTGGAATCGGCCAAAGGCCCGGCCGCCCCGAAGGCCGAAGTGAGGGACGCCGTGCAGTACCACGACGTGACCATCCAGAACACCAGCGGGGTGACGACGTACCGCTACCAGGTGCTGCCGGGCAACGAGTTCAAGTACGTCGGGGTGGTGCCGACCGGCGGCACCAAGCTGCCGGTCGAGAAGAAGCCGGAGGGCGCCGCCGCGGCACTGGGCGACGACGACGCCCCGGTGAAGAAGCCGGCCGCCAAGAAGAAGCCGGCCGCCAAGGACGCGGCGGCCGACGAGGACGACGCCCCGGTGAAGAAGCCGGCGGCCAAAAAGGAGCCGGCCAGCAAGGGCTGAGCCGACCCCGCAACGACCCACGCCGGCTGAGCGGTCAGCCGGCGGACCGAACCCCCCGGGCCGACCACCCGGGGTGTAGCCCGACGACCCGCCGGACGTAGGACACGTACCGGCCACTTACCGAGGAGAGGTGTAGGGATGCACCGCACCACGACCAATCGCCGCCGTCTCGTCGCCGGGCTGGCCGTCGCCGGCGGCCTCTGGGGCGGCGTCGCCGCCGCCCAGGCGCCGGCCCCGCAGCCGGACGCCAAACAGCCGGCCGCCGCCCCCGCCGCCCCGCAGGTGGGCGAGGCCAAAATCGATAAGATCACCGGATCGGTCATCGTCCCCATCAACGGGACGGTCCGGTTCAAGCCGCCGGGCGACCGACTCGTCCGGGACATCTTCGTGAAGGGCGAGGACACGGTGTCCGCCCGGCTCGACCCGCTCGACCCCAAGACCCTGGTTCTCACCGGGCTGGCGTCCGGCGTCACCGAGCTGACCCTGACGTTCCAGGACAACACCCGGCTGGTGTACCCGATCAGCGTCGAGTTCGACTACCAGCAGTTGGAAAACGTCATCCGCCGGGCGGTGCCGACGGCCAGCGTCAAGGTCATCCCCGGGGTCGGCCAGGTGATCATCCTGTCCGGCTTCGTGACGAAGGCGGAGGACTCGGACATCATCGCCCGGATCGCCTCGGCGGCCGTGCGGGGCAACCTGAACAACGTGGTGAACGCCCTGCAAATCGGCGGCGACATGCACGTGTGCCTGGACACGGTGGTGGCCCAGGTGGACCGCACCGAGTTGCGGCAGCGGGGCGCCAACTTCGCCGTCCAGGGCAGCCAGTTCGGCATCAGCAACGTGCTCGGCGGGATCGGCAACTCGTCCATCACGGGCAGTTTCACCGCCCCGCTGCCCGGGGCGTTCGGGGTCGGGACGGCCACCACGGCCGCCAGCTTCGGCGACGCCAACATCAAGTTCGGCATCGTGCCGGCTGGCTTCCTGGGCGCCCTGCGGGCGCTGTCCACCGAAGGCGTGGCCAAGTTCCTGTCCGAGCCCAAGCTGATCACCATGTCCGGCCGGCCGGCCCGGCTGCGGGCCGGCGGCACCCAGGCCTCCCTGGGGGCCACCAACGGGTTCGGCGGCCCGGGCATCGAGCGGATCGAGGTCGGCACCACCGTAGACTTCCTGCCCATCGTGTTCGGCAGCGGCAAAATCTACCTGGAGGTGCGGCCGACGGTGCGGAGCGTCAACTTCGGCCGGGGCATCACCACCGGGTTCGGCACGACCCCCGGGTTCAACGAGACGTCGGTCGAGTCGAGCGTTCTGATGGAAAGCAATCAGACCTACGCCATCGGTGGGCTGATCGAGTCTCAAATTCAGAATACAGCCAGCCGGGTGCCGTACCTCGGCCACCTGCCCTTCATCGGGGCCGCCTTCAGCGACGTGCGGGCCGAGGAGCGGGAGACGGAGTTGGTCATCCTGGTGACGCCCCGGCTGGTGGACGCCCTGGACTGCAAGCAACTGCCCGGGCGGGTGCCCGGCCGGGAGACGCGTAGCCCGGACGACTACGAGCTGTTCCTGGAAGGCATCCTGGAGGCGCCCCGCGGTCAGCGGCGGATCTGGAACGGCCACCGCTACATCCCGGCCTACAAGAACGACCCGTCGGCCGCCGCCTACCCGTGCGGGCCGAACGGCTGTGCTCCGGGGGCCGCGGTGTCGCTGGCCCCGATCACCCCGGCGGCCGGCGGCGTGGTGATCCAGACGGCGGCCCCGGCGGCCGACCCGCAGCCGCAGCAGTGACCCCCCGCGACCTCCGCCCGGCACCGGCCGGGCGGAGTCGCCGCGACCGACTCACCGAGACGGACCCCGAGCCATGCAACGTGTCGTCATCGTCGACCCGACCGAGTCCACCCGCGAGTCCCTGCGGGCCATGCTGTTGGGCGTGGACTTCGTCTGGCTCGAGAGCGAGTGTACCCGGTACGAGTACTTCTTGAACGTGGTGGACGAGGGCACTCAGAACGGGGGCCACGGCATCCCCGACCTGGCCATCGTGTCGATGGACGCGGACAAGGCCAAAGCCCTGCACATGATCGGCCAGTTGTCGGCCAAGCACCCGAAGCTGCCCATCCTGACCATCAGCCAGGACCACCAGGCCCTTCTCCAGAGCCTCCAGCGCGGGGCCAAATACTTCCTCACCCAGCCGGTCGGCCTGGAAGACCTGCTGGCCGCCTTGCGGCGGGCGCTCGGCGAGGCCGGCATGGAGACGGCCCCCGGCGGCGGGGTGCAGCCGAGCGGCGCCCTCGGCCGGGCGCCGGCCGCCTCCCAGGTGATCGCCGTGCTGGGCAGCCGGGGCGGGGTGGGCACCACCAGCCTGGCCGTCAACCTGGCCGCCACCCTGGCCTGCGAGCCGGGCCACGCCGTCGCCCTGCTCGACCTCGACCTGGCCCTGGGCGACGCCGACATCGCCGTGGAACTCAAGGGGATCGACAACATTTCGATCGCCGACCTGGCCCGCAACATCGAGCGGCTGGACATGAACTTCCTCCGCCGGGCGCTCGTCAAGCACGAGCCAACCGGGCTGAACGTGTTGCGGCACCCGCTGGACGTGGCCGACATCAGCGTGATCCACGAGGGGCACATCGAGCGGGTGGTGAACCTGCTGCGGATCAGCTACTCGCACCTGGTGCTGGACCTGACCAAGAGCCTGCTGCCGACCGACCTGATGGCCCTCCGCATGGCCGACGTGGTGCTGCTCACCGCGCAATTGGAACTCAGCAGTCTGCGGAACGTGGTGCGGCTGCTGCACTGCCTGGGCGGCGAGGACCAGATCGCCGACAAGTGCCGGGTGGTGCTCAACCGCGTCGGCAGCGAGGCGGTGGAGGAAGGAATCAGTGTGAAGAAGGCCGAGGAGGTGATCGGCCGCAAGGTGTACTGGGAGGTGCCCAACGACCACAAGGCGATGATCGCCGCCCGGGTGGCCGGCGGCCCGCTGGTAAAGGTCAACCCGAAGAGCCGGGCACAGCAGGCCATCGCCGCCCTGGCCCTCGACCTGTGCGGCAAGAAGACGGGCGGCCCGGACCCGCGGGCCAGCGCCAGCCGCGGCTGGTTCAGCCGCAAGTAGTCGCCCCCCGACCGCGTCCGCCCCCCCGAGATTGGCCCCGAGGTTCTCCGATGTCCCGCCTCCAGCAAGGCATCAGCAAGCTGAACAGCCTGAGCAACCAGGGCAGCCACAGCGGCCTGTCCCGGCTGAGCAGCCCGTCGTTCGGCGGCACCAACGGCACGGGCGGCAAGAACTTCGAGGACCTCAAGCGGGTCATCCACAACAAGCTGGTCGAGCGGCTCGACCTGACCCGGGTGAAGGACCTGGCGTCCGACACCATGCGGCGGGACATCCGCCGGGCCATCGAGCACCTGTGCGACACCGAGAACCCGCTCCTCAACCGCATCGAGCGGGAGAAGCTGATCGAGGAGATCCTCGACGAGACGCTCGGCTTCGGGCCGCTCGAGCCGCTGCTCAAAGACCCGACCGTGTCCGAAATCATGGTCAACGGGCCGAAGAAGATTTACGTCGAGCGGCGGGGCAAGATCGAGAAGAGCGAGGCCTTCTTCCGGGACAACGACCACCTCCTCCAGATCATCGACCGCATCGTGTCGAAGGTCGGCCGGCGGGTGGACGAGACCAGCCCGCTGTGCGACGCCCGGCTGCCGGACGGCTCGCGTGTGAACGCCGTCATCCCGCCCATCGCCCTGGACGGGGCCAGCCTGAGCATCCGCCGGTTCGGGGCGACGCCGCTGAAGCTGGAAGACCTGCTCAACTACAAGGCGTTCACGCCGGAAATGGCCATGCTGCTGGAAGGGGCCATCAAGGCTCGCCTGAACATTATCATCAGCGGCGGTACGGGTTCGGGCAAGACGACGCTGCTGAACACGCTGTCGGCGTTCATCCCCGCCGACGAGCGGCTCGTGACCATCGAGGACGCGGCCGAACTCCAGTTGCAGCAGGACCACGTCGTGCGGCTGGAGACGCGGCCGCCGAACATCGAGGGCAAGGGGGCGGTGCAGACCCGCGACCTGGTGAAAAACGCCCTGCGGATGCGGCCCGACCGCATCATCGTCGGCGAGTGCCGCGGCGGCGAGTCGCTGGACATGCTCCAGGCCATGAACACCGGCCACAGCGGGTCCATGACCACGCTGCACAGCAACACCCCGCGGGACGCCCTGGCCCGGCTGGAGACCATGATCCTGATGGCCGGGGCCGACCTGCCCATCAAGGCCATGCGGCAGCAGATCGCCTCGGCCGTGGACCTGATCATTCAGGTGAACCGCCTCCAAGGCGGCCCGCGCAAAATGACGAGCATTACCGAAGTGCTGAACATGGAACAAGACATTATTATCATGCAAGAAGTGTTTAAGTTCAAGCAGCTCGGGGTGGACCAGAACAGCCGGGCGTACGGACAGTTTGAGGCCACCGGGGTGCGACCGACGTTCGTGCCGCGGCTCGAGCAGAAGGGCATCAAGCTGCCGAGCAACATGTTCGCCGAGCGCGTGCTCATGCGGGACTGAGTCCCGCCGCCCCGTACACCCCCGGACCACCAGGCCACACCCGAGACCTCGCACCATGAGTCCCGTCATCCTGTCGGTGATCATCGCCGTCCTCGTCGTCGGGGCCGTGCTGGCCGCCGGCATAGCGTTCCTCAGAGGTAGTGAGAATAGCCGGGCCAGCGAGCGGCTGGACGCCCTGGTCGGCCGCGGCGGTCGCAAGGACTCGTCCGCCGACATGCTGCTCAAGCAGGCGCTGAACGAAGTGGACAAAAAGAAGCTGATCGACAAGCTGATCCCGGAAAGTTTTAATCTGACGAAAATGATCGAACAGGCGGACGCCAACATCGAGGCGTCGGCCCTGTTCGGCATCGGGGCCGCGTCGGCCTTCGCCGGCGGCGTGTTCACCGCCTGGCTGGTGAACATCTTCGTCGCCCCGGTGGTGGCCGCCATGCTGTTCGCGGCCCCGTTCCTCTGGCTCAAGATGAAGCGGGCCAAGCGGCTCAAGATGTTCGCCGCACAGTTGCCGGAGGCGATGGAGCTGGTGGCCCGGGCGCTGCGGGCCGGGCACTCGCTGGCGGCCGGCTTACATGTTGTGGCTGAGGAGATGCCGTCCCCCATCTGCAAAGAGTTCGGCCGAGTGTACGAGGAACAGAACTTGGGCATCCAACTCGAGGACGCCCTGCGGGGGATGGTCGAGCGGGTGCCCAACCTGGACCTCAGGTTCTTCGTCACGAGCGTGGCCATCCAGCGGCAGACGGGCGGCGACCTGGCCGAAATCCTCGACCGCATCGGGTACATCATCCGCGAGCGGTTCAAGATTCTGGGCCAGGTGAAGGCCCTCACCGCCGAGGGCCGGCTGTCCGGGGTGGTGCTCGTGGCCCTGCCCATCGGCCTGTTCCTGCTCATGCTGTGGATGAAGCCGGACTACATCGCCGAGCTGTGGACGACGACGACCGGCATTTACATGAGCGTCGGTGCGATCATCCTGATTTTAATCGGGGCGTACTCGATCAAGAAGATTATTGACATCAAGGTTTGATTGCCGCCCGCGGTAAGTAACCCCGGAATACCTAACCTCACCGCCCTGCCCGGAACGATCAGAGTAACAGGCGCCGGCCTAACCAGCCGCAGCACCCGGAGACGCACCCGTGACCTCCCTGTTCGCCTTCGTGGACGCCAAGGACGCCCTGCCGCTGGTGGTGGCGGTCGGGTTTTCGGCCGGCATGTTCTGGCTGCTCAACACCCTGAGCAACCGCAACAGCCGGGCCGAGGACCGGCTCGACCGCATCGGCCGGCCGCGGTCCCTGGTCGAGTTGGAGATGAACGACGCGGCCGGCAAGAACCGCTTCGCCGGGCTGAAGGACGCCTTCGGCAAGCTCGGCGGCGCGATGGAGCCGCGGAACGAGCTGGAGAAGAGTGGCACCCGGGCACGCCTGGCCAACGCCGGCTTCCGCGGCGAGACCGCCCCGGTCGTGTTCCAGGGGGTCAAGCTGGTCGCCCTCATCGGCGGCGGGGTGCTGTCGGTGGCCATGTACTTCACCCTGGGGGTGAGCGGGCTGGTGAACACGGTGGCCGTGCTCGTCCCGGCCGTCATCGGCCTGATGGGGCCGAACTTCATCCTGAACAGTATGATCAAGACCCGGCAGCAAGAAATTTTCGTCACCCTGCCGGACGCCCTCGACCTGTTGGTCGTTTGTGTGGAGAGCGGCCTCGGGCTGGACGCCGGGCTGCGGAAGGTGACGGAGGAGCTGAAGATGTCGGCCAAGGTGATGTGCGAGGAGCTCACCCTAGCCAACCTGCAGCTCCAGATGGGCCGGCCGCGGCGGGAGGTGCTGCACGACCTCGGGGTGCGGACCGGCGTGGACGACGTGAAGGCCCTGGCGGCGATCCTGATCCAGGCCGACCGCTTCGGCAGCAGCATCGCCCACGCCCTGCGGGTGCAGTCGGACTCGATGCGGACGCGGCGGCGCCAAATAGCCGAGGAGAAGGCGGCGGCGACGGCGGTGAAGCTCATCTTCCCGCTCGTGCTGTTCATCTTCCCGGCCATCTTCGTGGTGCTGTGCGGGCCGGCGGCCATCCAGATTCAGAAGAACCTGCTGAGCAAGTAGGCGGTTCCCTAGGGCGGCCGGGGCAGGACGCTCGGGCCGGTTCTCACGGAGGAGACGGCGATGACCCGGACCATGCGAGCGGCGGCGGCGACCCTGGCGACCGGCAGCCTGTGGGCCGGCGGGTGTGCCGGCACCGGCGGCTGTGCCGACGGCAAATGCGGCGACAGCGACCGGCCCGGCCTCCAGGCCCGGTACGGCCAGTACGTGGACCCGTGCTGGCCGGACCGGTACTCGGCCCACGCCCGCAGCAACGTGCTCAGCTACTACAGCCAGCACGCGGCCAACGGGGCGGTGACGGACAGCACCCTGTGGGAGTGGTACTTCGAGCCGGGCACCGACAACCTGCTGCCCAGCGGCCAGAAGAAGCTCGACTACCTGGCCCGCCGGCGGCCGGCCCCGGACAAGACGGTGTACCTGCAGACGGCCCGGGACGTGGCCTACGACCCGACCAAGCCGGAGGTGCTGTCGGCCAGCCGCGGCGACCTGGACGCCAAGCGGGCGCAGGCCGTGCAGCGGTACCTGGCGGCCACCACCGCCGCCCGCGGGCTGAACTTCGAGGTGCAGGTGGTGGACCTGCCGGACCTGACGTTCAGCGCCGTCGGCCCGGCCACGGCGGTGCGGGCCCAGCGGGGCGCATACGTCGGCACCCTCGGCGGGGGTAGCGGCGGGGTGAGCCTGGGCGGGGTGCAAGGCGGGGCGGTCGGCGGCGGCCTGGGCGGTAACACCCCGGCACCGGCCACCGGCGGGGCGGCCGCGGCCGGCGGCGGCGGCCAGACCGGCGGGGCACCGACCCCGCAGCAGTAAGCGGTTCGGGACGAGCCGCGGCCGGCGGGGGAGTTCCCCGCCGGTCGCGGCGTTTGACAGACGGCCCCAGCGAGACCCACACCATGACCCGCCCGACCCTCCTCGCCCTCGTCCTGCTGGTGCTGCTGCCGGCCGTCGCCGACGCCGCCCCGCCGCTGGCCGCCGGCGGCTACTGGAAGCAGTTCAGCGACTACTGGCTGACCCGGGTGCGGGAGCAGTCGGGCATGGTGCTGGCCGTCCTCGGCGTCGGGGCGGTGGCCATCGGCATCATCGTGTGCGGCAACAAGTGGAAGAAGTAGCCCGCGACCGCCCGCCCCGACTCCACACCCCGGACTGACCCATGGCCGTCGCCACCCGCCTGCCGCCCACCACCGACTGGGACGCCAACCCGGCCCCGGAGGCGCCCGCCGCCCCCGAGTCGCTCCGCGAGAGCGGCCTCACCCACTCGTTCCTCGCCGACCAGATCCTGCGGACCATGTACGCCCGCGGCCCGCAGGTCGGCCGCGACTTGTCCCGCCACCTGTGCCTGCCGTTCAAGGTCATCAACGACCCGCTCCAGTGGCTCAAGCGGGAAAAGCTGGTGCAGATCGACGGCGGCGACCTGGTGGGCGAGGTGAGCTACAAGTACTCCCTCACCGACCTCGGCCGCGGCCGGGCGCACGACGCCACCAAGCAGTGCGCCTACGTCGGCCCGGCCCCGGTGCCGCTGGAAGACTACGTCGAGCAGTGCTACCGCCAGACCGTCACCGGGCTGAGCTGCTACCCGGAGCTGCTCAAGCAGCCGTTCAGCCACCTCATCCTCAAGGAGGAGATGTTCACGGCCCTGGGGCCGGCCATCATCTCCGGCCGGAGCGTGTTCATCTACGGCCCGCCGGGCAACGGCAAGACGGCCATGGCCCGGTCGATCGGCGAGTTCATGAACTCGGCCGGCGGCAGCATTTTCATCCCGTACGCCTTCATCGCCGACGGGAACATCGTCACGGTGTTTGACCCCAGCCTTCACACGGTGGACGACGCGCCCACCGAGACCACGAGCGACGAGGGCGACGCGGCCGTGCGGCGGATCCTGAGCACCGGGGCGAGCGACCAGCGGTGGGTCCGCATCCGCCGGCCGGTGATCGTCACCGGCGGCGAGCTGTCGCTCGAAATGTTGGACCTGAAGTACAACGCCGAGGCGAACTTCTACCAGGCCCCCATCCACTTCAAGGCCAACGGCGGGGTGTTCCTGATCGACGACTTCGGCCGCCAGTTGTGCAGCCCGAAGGAGCTGCTCAACCGCTGGATCCTGCCGCTCGAAGACCGGCACGACTTCCTGACCGTGGCCAACGGCAAGAAGTTCCAGGTGCCGTTCGAGCAGCTCATCATTTTCAGCACCAACCTGGACCCCAAAGACCTGGTGGACGACGCGTTCTTGCGCCGCATCCGGCACAAGGTGGGCATCAACGCCCCGCAGAAGGACGTGTACGAGAAGATTTTCGCCGGCAACTGCAAGCGGCTGGGCATGACCTACAGCCAGGAGTCGGTCGATTTCCTGTACGACCGCTATTACCTCCGCGGGCGGGTGCCGCGGGCCAGCGATTGCCGCGATTTGCTGGAAATCGTCCAGAGCATCTGTCGATACAGGCGGCAGCCCGTGCATTTGACGCGCGAGCTGATCGTCGAAGCGGCGGCTAGCTTCATCGCCGAGTTCCAGTGAACTTGCGGCGACCGGAGTGACCGCCGCCGACCGAAGGGACTCGGCCATGCGGCGGACACACATCCTGCGGGCGGGGCTGGTGGGCGTGGTCGGGGCCGTCGGGTGCAACCGCCAGGCGGTGCTGCCCAACGGCCAACCGGCCACCCCGTTCACAACCACCTCCAACTCCAAGTTCGACCCGACGGCCATCCCGCAGCAGCCGGCCGCCCCGGCGGTGGCGGCGCGGGAGCCGGCGAGGAAGTCGGCCGCGCCGCTGCGGCCGGACACCGAGGTGCTGGTGGCCGACAACGCGGTGGACGACGCCTTCGCCGAGATTTTCGACCAGTCCGGGTTCGCCACCGCCGTGACCACCGACGGCACCAAGCCGGCGGCGGTCGGCACCGCCAACTGGGAGGTGGCCAAGACCCGGGCGGACGACGGGCTGCGGCCGAAGTACTCGCCGGTCGAGCGGGACCGGCTGGTGGACACGGCCCGCCAGCGGTACCAGCGGGCGCTGGCCACCGACCCGGCCCACAAGGGGGCACTGGTCGGGCTGGCCCGCCTGTACACGTTCACCGGGGACAAGGACCGGGCGGTGCAGGCGTACACGGCGGCGGTCAAGGCGCACCCGCAGGACCACGGGCTGGCGTGCCGGCTGGCCGGCGTGCAGGTGCAGTTCGGCGACTTCCCGGGGGCCGAGCAGTCGGCCCGGTACGCCCTGTCGCTGGACCCGCAGAACCGCACCTACCAGAAGGCGCTCGGGCTGGCCCTCGGCCACCAGGCCAAGTGGCAGGAGGCCGGCGAGGTGCTGCTGGCGGCCGGGATGCCCGAGGCCGACGCCCACTACTTCCTGGCCCGGGTGCGGCTCGACCGGGGCGACGCCGACGGCGGCCGGAAGCAGTTGCAACTGGCCCTCACGGCCAACCCGCAGCACCCGGCGGCGACGCAGATCGCGGCCCAGCTCGACGCCGGCCGGCCGGCCCCAGCCCTGTCGCCGGCCAACCCGGTGATGGCCGCCGGGTACACCGACGGGCCGCTCGCCTGTTCCCAAGCCAACTCCCGTCAACTGGCCGGTGTGCAGCGTGCCGTCGGTCGTGGTGAACAGCCCGGGGAACCGCTCGTCCCACCCGTCGTTCGCCGCCGGCACGTACTGCCGGCTGTTCGCCTCGATGGCCGCCACGCCGGGGATGTGGGCCGCCAGCCCGGCCGAGTGGACCAGCGACGCCGCGGGGCAGGTTAAATCCTGCACGCAGCGGAACAGCCCGAGCCGCTGCGCCTCGGCCGCGAGCAGCAGCGTCTGCGTCTGCCCCTTGCACGCCTTGAAGGCGACGCCGCTGTAGCCCATCTCCCGGGCCAAGTGCAGGCTCTCCAGGTCGGTCAGCGACTCGTCGATGACCACCGGCTTGAGTTTGGCCGCCTCGTGCATGCGGTTTCCGGGGTGCGCTTTCAGGTCGCGGTGGGTCGGCTGCTCGACGTACTGAACGCGGTCGTAGGCGGCCGGCGCCTTCGCCCGCACCGTATGCAAGCACTCCAGCAGGTAGGCCACACTCTGGCACCGCTCGTTGAAGTCGAGGGAGAAGTGCCACGCCCCACCCGGCCGGCACTCGTCGGCGACGGCGTTCACCCGCAACACGCGGTCCACGTCCCAGCCGAGGTCGTCGCCGTTGAGCTTGATCTTGAGGTGGGTGAGGCCGTCGCTGCGGACCCACTCCGTCAGCGTCTCGGGGAGGCTGTCGCCGACGGGCGTGGTCACGTCAGCGGGGGTGAGCGGGTCAATGGCGCCGACGAGGTGGTACAGCGGCATCCGCGGCTGCGGGTCGGGCGTCACGAACTGGTCGAGGGCGTCGTCGCCGAGGAACTCCGGGCCGTAGCAGTGGTAGACGCTGCGGTCGAAGTTGCGCCCGTAAGCGTCGTGTAAGGCGGCGTCGAATGCACTGTTCACGACCAAGGCTGCGAGCGTCGGTACTGCTGGCGTGACACTTTTTTCACCCCAGCGAACCGTTAGCTCTTCACACTCGCGGCCGATGGCGAGTGGGGTCCGCTCGTAGCTGTCCCCGTACTCCCAGGCGCATAGGGCTGCCAGTTCCTTCAACGCGGCCAGCGTCTGGTCGTAGCTCAGCTCCCGCGACGGCCACGCCCACACGTTGCCCAGCGGCATCGACCCCCGGCCGGTGACCGTCCGTCGGGTGGCGGACTCGACTACCATCTCGACGTTCAGCAGCGTTACCCGGTCGAGCACCTGGCCGCCGAACTTGATCGGGGTGCGGTAGCGGAAGTCCTGGTAGGAGTGCCGCACCTCCTTCACGCGAATGTCAGTGGCTCGCATGGTTCTCACCGGAACGGGGCCGGGCGGGTTCGCCGCAAGTCGTTGGCCGGCATAGTTGGTTCGCACCCGGCGATTGGTTCGCACGGGGGGTGCGTGCGGCGTGAGAACCAACCGGGTCAGCCCTTCACCGCCAGCACCACATCACACGGCGCCCCGGTGCGGACGGCCCGCACGTCCCGGAAGCCGTGCTGCGTCAGCAGCGTTTCGTACTCGCCGAGGGTCCGCTCCTTGCCCTCGGTACAGACCAGCATGTTGAGCGACTGCAACACCGCCCAGTCCGGCCCGGCCTTGTCGTCGTCCAGCAGTTTCTCGGCGAGCAGGATTGCCCCGCCGCTCGGCAGCGCCGCCGCGATCTTGGCCAGCAGGGCGTGAATCTTGGCTTCGGTCCAGTCGTGCAGAATCCGCCCCAGGGCGTACACGTCGCCGGCCGGCAGCGGGTCGGCGAAGAAGTCGCCGGCCACCACCGCCACCCGCCCGCCCACGTCGGCCGGGATCATCTCCGTCGCCAGCGGCACGGCCGCCGGCAGGTCGAACACCACCCCGCGGAGGTTCGGCCACCGCCGGCACGCGGCGACGGTCAGGTGGCCGGTCGCCCCGCCGAGGTCCACGAACGTGCGGAAGCCGGACAGGTCCACGGCGTTCACCACCGCCGGCGACGAGATGAGGCCGTACCCGTGCATGCCGAGCAGGAACTCCCGCTTCTGCTCCGGGGTGCGGTAGAAGGCGTCGAAGATCGGCCCGTCGGCGTCGAACGTCTGCTTCCAGCGGTTCGTGCCGTCCCGCACCGCGTCCGGCAGGTGGTCCCACATCTGCCACAGCACTTTGTCCGAGTACCCGAGGTAGCCGAGCAGCCGGCGGGGGCTGTCGCCGGTCAGGTAGGCTTGCGCGGCCGGGGTGTTGGCGTACCGGCCGTGGTCCCGCTTGAGCAGGCCGAGTGACACGCACGCCCCGAGCAGCCGTTCGAGGGCGTCCGCACTCACGCCGTCGGCCAGGTCGGCGAGCGGCTTCGGCCCGCCGGCCAGTTTGTCGAAGACGCCGAGTTCGACGGCCGCGAACAGCACCTTGCTGCGGCGGAAGGCGCTGAGCAGGTCCAGCACCGGGGCCGGGTCGGGCGGGGTCAGGTCGTGGGCCACGGGGCACGCTCCGGGGTGGGTCGTCATCATACACTGGACCCGATGGACGACCCGTCGCACGCCTTCCTGCAACAGATCCTCGCCACCCCCAGCCCGTCCGGGTTCGAGCAGCCGGTGCAGCGGCTGGTCCGCGACTGGGCCGGCGGGTTCGCCGACGAGGTCCGCACCGACGCCCACGGCAACGTGTTCGCCAGCCGCCGGCCGGCCGGCCAGCCGGACGCCCCGCGGGTTCTACTCGCCGGCCACTGCGACCAGATCGGGCTGATGGTCCAGCACGTCGACGACCACGGCTTCCTGCTGGTGCAGCCGATCGGCGGCTGGGACATGCAGGTGCTGCTCGGCAGCCACCTGACCGTGTGGGCCAAGTCCGGCCCGCTCAACGGCGTGGTCGCCCGCCGGGCCGTCCACCTGATGACGCCGGAGGAGCGGAACAAGGTGCCCGGCTTCCACGACGTGTGGGTGGACGTGGGCTTCCGGACCAAGGAGGAGGCCGACGGGGTGGTGCGGGCCGGCGACCCGGTGACGTTCGCCCTCGGCTACCGCGACCTCCGCAACCGGCTGGCCGCCGGCCCCGGGCTGGACGACAAGGTGGGGCTGTGGGTGGTGCTGGAGGCGGTCCGCCGGCTGGCCGGGCGGGAGCTGCGGGCGGCCGTCACGGCCGTGTCCACCGTGGCCGAGGAGGTCGGGCTACGCGGGGCCATCACGGCGACGTATGCCGTGGACCCGCAGGTGGGCATCGCCGTGGACGTGTGCCACGCCACCGACACGCCGGGCAGCGACAAGAAGACCCAGGGGGACATCAAGCTGGGGGCCGGGCCGGTGCTGTACCGCGGGCCGAACATCAACCCGCGGGTGTTCGACCGGCTGGAAGCCACGGCGACGGCCCACGGCATCCCGGTGCAGGTGCGGGGCAGCCCGCGGGCTACGGGGACGGACGCCAACGCCATCCAGATCAGCCGGGCGGGGGTGGCGGCCGGGCTGGTCGGCATCCCCAACCGCTACATGCACACGGCGGTGGAAGTGGTCCACCTGGACGACCTCGACGCGGCGGCCACGCTGCTGGCCGAGTTCTGCGCGGGCGTCAGCCCGGCCGACGACTGGACACCGTGAGCCGGCGCCGCAACCGCACCGTCCCGAGGCCGGCGGCGGCCACTGCCAGCACCGTCGCCGACTCGGGCACCGGCACCAGGGTCAGGTACACGTTCGACCCGCCAGTGATCTGGAGCGCCGGCGTGAACTGAGCGGTGATACTCGCGGTGATGTCGGACACCCCGTTGGTGAAGGTGAACGTACCGCCCTGGACGGTCACGTTCGGACCGACCGGCAGGATATTCGCTCCGGTGGCCACCAGAAAACTGTACTGGTTCGCCGGGTTGAGCGTCACCCCGACCATGTCGGTCGTCACGTTGGTCCCCAGCCCGGCCGCCCCGCTGGCGAACGACAGTGAGACGCTCGTCCCGCCGGCCGCGTTTCTGGTCGCCAGCAGGCTGTTGCCGGTGCCGGGTGTCGCACTCTGGCCGGCGTTGGCCGCCAGGTCGGCCACCGGGGCGGCGGCCGTGACCGCCAGGCGGAACACCGACCCGGCCTCGAACCGAACGGCCGCGTTGGTGGCCGCCGTGCCGGCCGTCCCGCCGCCGGCCGTCAGGGTGCCCGGGGTGCCAACGACCGCCCCCGGAGACAGCATCCCGCCGCTGAACACCTGCACCCGGGTGGCGGTCGTCGCCCCAAGGGTGCCGGTGCCGCCGAGAGTGGCCGTCGGGGCGACATACACCTGCTGACCAGCAACATTAGCATTCAAATTACCGTTTAAGTTAATTCGCCCGGCTCCTTGCAGTTGCAGGCCGCCGACGTAAGTGCTGGTGGCCCCGCTCAGGGTCAGGGTGCCGGCGTTCAGGACGCTGGTCTGATTGCCGAACGCCACCGGGGCGGACACCGTTTGTACGGCCGACGAGTTGTTCACTAGGCCGGCCGCCACCGCCAGCACCGAGGTGCCGGACACGGTGTACGCCGGGGCCGAGGTCTGGAACACCACCTGGTCTAGGTTCACTCCGCCGACGGGCACGACGACCGACGTGTTGGCACCGCCGGCCGGGCCGAACAGCGCCACCCCGCCGAGCAGCGGGGGCGCGGTGCCGCCGGCGTAGTTGGCCACCGTACTCAGGCCGGGGCCGCTGCCGCCGACCCACCGCGACCCCTGGGCCACCGTCACCGCGTCGAACCAGGCGGTGCCGGCGGTGGTGTAACTGGACCCGTTGGCGTACGCCTGGTAAGCAGTGCCGGCGGGCGGGAACACGCTTACCACCCGCACCCCGAAGCCGGCGGCGCCCGCCGCCGCCGCCACGCCCGACAGGTCGAATGTCCGGTTGTTGTACCAGGTGTCGGTGGGCGGCGATCCCAGGTTGGCATCGACCGCGCCGGCGGCGGTGAAAGTCGTTCCGTCGGTCGTGTACTCCATCTGAAAGTACCGGCTGGCCGTGTTCGACAGCCGGAGGTCGAACCGGAACAGGATGTCCGACCGGCCGGCCGTGCTCGCGTTGAACCGCGCCCCCGCCGTTCCCGGGTTGACCGCCGCGGCCGGGAACGTGTTCAGACTCAAGCCGAAGTTAGTCGCACTGGCTGTAGTGTCCGTCGATCCGCCCGCAGCCGTCCCGCTGAAGTAGTTCAACATCGTCCCGCCGACCGCGACGGCCGTCCCGACCCCGGTACTCGGCGTAGTCGTCCCCGACGTGCCGTTGAACGTCCACTGGGTGACGACGCCCGCCTGGGCCAGGGTCGGGCCGGCGGTCGCCAGAACTGCTAACAGAGGAAGCAGACGGACACGCATGGGGCGACCTCGGGGGAACCGAATGATCCACACAGTGTTACGGCAGCCGACCCGGCCGGGCGTGTAGTTTGCGCGAAATGGGCGATCTGGCGAAAGCTTGCGCCGGCGCCACTGGCGTCAGGCGTACCGCCGGCGGGCCGTCGGGATCAGGTAGTCGGCGAACGCCGCCCGCAGCCCGTACCGCGGGGCGTGGCCCCAGTCCCGGCGGGCACAGCCGTCGTCCACGTCGGCCGGCCAACTGTCCACGATGCCCTGCCGCTTCTCGTCCACGGCCGTCGTCAGCCGGGCGTCCGGAAAGGCGGTGCGGACGAGGTCCGCCACCTCCCCGGCCGACGGGGCGAACGCCCCGACGTTGTACACCGTCCGCGTCAGCACACCCCGCGGGGCGGCCATGAGGCGGCCGATGGCGTCCACCGCGTCCGGCATGGCCATGAACGGGATGCGGGTGTCCGGCCGGACGAAGCAGCCGTAGGCTTCGCCCTTCGCGGCGGCGTGGACCAGCTCCGGGGCGAAGTCGGACGTGCCGCCGCTGGGCAGCGTCTCGGCCGAGATCAGCCCGGGGAACCGCACGCTGCGGAAGTCCACCTTGCCCGGGCTGGCGCCGGCCGCGAGCTGCTTGTAGTGCCGGCCGTAGTACCGCCCCAGGTGTTCGCAGTACAGCTTGTTCGCCCCGTACATGGTGGTCGGAAGCGTGTACTCGTCCTCCCGCACCCGGCCGGCTTTCGCCTTTGTGGCCAGGTCCGGCAGGCCGTAGGCGGCGATGCTGCTGGGGTAGAAGAACTTGACCGGCCGGCCGTGACTCTCGCCCTCCTTCTGGGCAAACTCCAGCAGTTTGAGCGTGCCCTCGACGTTGACCGCGTGAGCCAGGGCCGGGCTGAACTCGCTGCGGGTGCTCAGGAGGGCGGCCAGGTGGTACACCTCGTCCACCTCGTACTCGGCCAGCATCCGGTCGAGGATGGTCTGGTCGAGGATGGAGCCGGCGAACTCCTTGCGGACCCGGCGGGCGAGTTCCGGCCGGAGCGGGTTCACGTCCAGGGTGATGACGGGGCGGCCGGCGGAGGCCAGGCGGGCGATCAGCTCGTGGCCGATCTCCCCGCCGGCCCCGGTGATGAGGGCGGAGGCGTTACGCGACATGCGGCGTGTTGTACGGACGGCGCACGGGTATGATGGCGGCGAAGGAGGTTCGCATGTCCGCTGCCGTTCTGGATGCCGCCCCACCGCCCAAGAAGGTGCGGCTCACGTCCGACGACCTGCTGGCCCTGCCCGACCAGGGGGCCGGGTTCGAGCTGGTTGACGGCGAACTCGTGGAGCTGAGCATGAGCAGCCTCGCTCACCTGACGGCCGGTGAAATCTTCGGCACGCTACGCGACCACGTCAAACCCCGACGGCTCGGGTGGATGTTCCCCGAGAACAGCGGGTTCCGCTGCTTCCCCGACGACCCCGAGCGGGTGCGGCGGGCCGACACGGCGTTCGTCCGGCTCGACCGTTACCACCGCGATCAGGCGACCGCGGACGGGTTCATTTCCGTCTGCCCGGACTTCGTCGTCGAGGTGGTGTCGCCGCACGACACGACCACCGAGGTGACGGTCAAACGGAAGGAGTGGCTGAAGGCCGGGGTGCGGCTGGTGTGGGTGGTGCAGCCGGAGGCTCAGGAGGTGTACGCCTACACCACCGACGGCGGCCGGCAGTCGTTCGGCCTGGGCGACACCCTGACCGCCGAGCCGGTGCTGCCCGACTTCCGCATCCCGGTCGCCGACCTGTTCGCCCTACCGGCCGGCCCGCAGTAGCACCAGTTTGTCGCCGGCCTGGTCCGGCCCCTCCCACGGCCGGCCCGGCTCCTCCGCCACCACTGTCGCCGCCAGGTCCAGCCCGGCCAAGTGCCGCCGCGGGGCTAGCACCCACGTCACACGCCCGGTCGCCAGCGCTTCGGCCAGTTCTTCGGGGGTCAGGAACTCGGGCACCGGCCGGCCCAGGTCGAACACGGCGTCCCGGCCGCGGTATACGGCCAGCCCGTCGCAGCCGGTGCGGTCCCGAACCTGGTGGACGAACGGCCGGCTGGTCCGCTGGCCGTCGGCCGCCGGCAGTGCCAGCCCGAACACGTAGCCCAGCACACCGAACGCCCCGACCGCCGCCGGCACCAGCGACCGCACCCGGCCGGCCGCCGTCGCCACCGTCGCGGCCACGGCGGCCAGCCAGCCGGCCAGCACCAGCCCACGGGCCGGCAGCGGCGGCAACTCGCCTGCCGGCCCGGTCAGCACCCACCCCGGCGGCACCGCCGCCAGCCCCAGGGCCACCGCGGCGACGCCCAGCACCACCCACCCGGCGGCCCGCAGCCGGCGGGCCAGCGGCGGCAGGTCCGGGGCGGTCAGCACCCGGCCGACCAGCAGGGCCACCGCCGGCAGCACCGGCAAGAGGTAGTAGCTCCGCCGCGAGGCCGACGCGGTGAACAGCAGGAACACCGCCCAGAAGTACAGGCGGGCCAGCCGGTCGTCGCCCTTCGCGGGAACCAGGGCGGCCGGCAGGAAGGCGGCCCACGGGGCGGCCAGCACCCACACGGCGGCGGCGTACAGCCAGACCGGGCCGGCGTGGTTGTGCGGGGCCACGAACCGCCGGACGTTCTCCCGCCACACCATGCCCAGGCCGCCGTCGGCCCCGCCGGCCAGCACGAACGGGGCGAGGTAGACGGCCGCCGCCAGCGGCACCGCCAGCAGGGTCCAGGGGGTGAGTAGCCAGCGGGCGGCCCGGCCGCCGTGGAGCAGGAACACGGCCACCGGCAGGGCCACCCCGGGCAAGCCCTTGAGCAGGGACACGCCGGCCATGAGCAGCCACAGCCCGACCACCCACGGCCCGCCCCGGCCGCCGCAGCGGGCGTACAGCCAGACGGCGGCCAGCACCCCGGTGGCCGTCTCGGTGTCGGCGGTGGCCCGGCGGCTGTAGAAGGCGAACCCATAGCTGGTGGCCAGCACGACGCCGGCGGTCAACCCGGCGGCCGGCCCGTGCAGCCGCCGGCCGAGGCTCATGACCAGCCCGACGCCGACCACCCCGGCCACGGCCGCCGGCAGGCGGGCGGCCAACTCGTCGGTGTCGCCGGTGAGCTTGGCGGCCAGCAGGATGAGCCAGTACGACCCGGCCGGCTTGTCCGGGTACGGCCGGGCGTTCATGGTCGGATGCAGGTAGTCGCCGGACGCCGCCATCTCCCGGGCCACCGTCGCCCAGCGGGCTTCTTCGGACACCACCGCCCGGTCGCCGAGACGGACCAAATACAGGCCGGCGGTGGCCAGCAGGATGAGGATGGACAGGGTGCGGGCGGGGCGGTCCATGACGCGGTGTACCACGCCGGCGGCGGGGCTGACCAGAGCGACCCACCGAGCCACGCATTTGACCACGGCCGCTCGGTCGGGTAAGCTGAAGGTACTTGACTGCTGTCATGCGATCCCTGGTGTGTGCTGCCTGCCTGCCGCTGCTGTGGCCGCCGGGCGTGTGCCCGCACCACGGGCCGGCCGCCCTCTTCACCGGCGACCACGGCCCCCACGACGACCCGGCCGAGCCATGCTGCCCGGAATGCTCCGGGGCCGACCAGTCGCGGCTCACCGAGCCGGCCGTCGTGTTCGCCCTCGACCTCGGCCCGGCCGTCGCGGTCCACGGCTTCCCGCCCCCGCCCTGCCCCGTCCGCCGGGCGGTGCCGCCGCCGCACCCGTCGCCGCCGCTCTACCTCACTCACTGCTCGCTGAACTGCTAGCCCCGCCGTGGCGGTCGCGTCTCCCCACGCCCCCACCTGCGGCGGAAGCTCACCCATGCGTCTGCGTCCCATCTTGAAGAGCGTCGCCGCCGTCGGCCTGCTGGCCGGCGGCGGGGCGGCCGGGTACGCCACCCGCGACCGTTGGCTGCCACTGCTCCAGCCGACCGAAGCGTCTGAGGCGCCGGCCCCGCCGCATGACCACGGCCCGCCGGACTCGGTGGAGGTGTCGCCGCAGGCGCAGCAGACCCTACGGTTGGACCCGAAGCCGCTGGTCGCCGGCACCTACTGGAAGACGATCACCGTCCCCGGCACGGTGGTCGAGCGGCCGGGGGCCGGCGACCGGGCGGTGCCGTCGCCGGCGGCCGGGGTCGTCACCGCCGTGCATCGCAGCCCGGGCGACACCGTCCGCCCCGGCGACCTACTGTTCACCGTCCGGCTGCTCGGCGAGAACCTGTACACGGCCCAGACGGAGCTGTTCAAGGCGACGGCCGAGATTGCCCTCGTCACCGAACAGCGGAAGCGGCTGACGGCCACCCCGGGGGCGGTGCCCGAGGCCCGCGTCATCGAGGCCGACAACCAGCTCGCCCGGCTGCGGACCGGCGTGACGGCGTACCGCCAAGAGCTGGCCAACCGCGGGCTGCGGCCGGAGCAGGTGGACGCCGCCGCCGCCGGCACGTTCGCCACCGAGCTGACCGTCCACGCCCCGCCGGGCGGCGACGGGTTCGAGTTGCAGGAGTTGAAAGCCGACCTCGGCCAGCAGATGCAATCTGGCCAACCACTGGCCCTGTTGTCCGACCACCGCCGGCTGGCCGTCGAGGGGCGGGCGTTCCGCGAGGAGGCGCCGTATCTGGAACGCAGCGTCCGCGAGGACTGGCCGGTGGAGGTGGACTTCGACGACGACGGGCCGCCGGTGTCCCCACTCGTGGTGCGGTATCTGTCGAACACCATCGACCCGCTGACGCGGACGTTCGCCTTCCGCTGCCCGCTGGACAACTCGTCCCGGGAGGTCGAGCGGGACGGACGGCCGATCCGGCTGTGGCGGTTCCGCCCCGGCCAGGCGGTGCGGCTGCTGGTGCGGGCGGACAAGCTGGACGGGGTGTTCGTGCTGCCGCCGGCGGCGGTGGTCCGGGAGGGCGGCGAGAGCTACCTGTTCCGCCAAAACGGCGACCGCTTCGACCGCCGGCCGGTGCGGGTGATACACGCCGACCGCCAGGCGGTGGCAATCGCCGACGACGGCAGCGTACCGGCCGGGGTGGTCGTGGCCACCGCCGGGGCGGTGCAGCTGAACCGGATGCTCAAGGCCGCCGCCGAAGAACCGGCCGGCGGCCACGACCACTGACCGCAGAACCCAGGCGAGCGGCCGGTGTGAGCCGGCTGAGGGAACGCGGCCGGCGCGACAAGCTGTCTCCCCGCCCCGGCTGCGACCCCTCAGCCGGCTTACACCGGCCGCTCGCCAAGGACGATTCATGCTCGACGCCGTCATCCGCTGGTCGCTCCGCTACCGCGGGCTGGTGCTGCTGCTGGCGGCGCTCGTCCTCGGGTCCGGCACCCACCTGGCCACCACCCTGCCCATCGACGTGTTCCCCGACCTCGACCGGCCGCGGGTGGTGCTGCTCGCCGAGTGCCCGGGGCTGTCCACGGAGGAAGTCGAGACGCTGGTCACGCAGCCGCTCGAAACGGCGGTGCTGGGCGCCCCCGGGGTGGAGGACGTGCGGAGCCAGTCCACCGGGGCGTTCAGCGTCATCTACATCGAGTTCGGCTGGCGGACCGACACCCGCACCGCCCGCCAGGTGGTCGCCGAGCGGACGGCCGCCGTCCTCGCCACCCTGCCGCCGGGCGTCAAGGCGGGCATGACGCCGCCGGCGTCGATCATGGGCCAGATTCAGCACGTCGGGCTGTACCGCGAGACGCCGTCGGACGACCCGGCGCGGGACCGGCGGGAGCTGCGGGCGCTGGCCGACTGGGTGATCCGCCCGCGGCTGCTCCAGGAACCCGGCGTGGCCGAGGTGCTGGTCATGGGCGGCGACCGCAAGCAGTACCAGGTGCTGGCCGACCCGAACAAGCTCCGCGAGTTCGGCGTCACCCTGAAGGCGGTCGAGCAGGCCGTGCGGGAGAGCAACGTCGGGGCCAGCGGCGGGTTCACCGTCGAGCCGGCGACGGAGCGGGCCATCCGCATCCTGGCCCGGCTGGGGCCGGAGCCGGCCAAGGTGCTGGCCGACCTGCGGCTGGTGCCGGTGAAGGTGGGCGACGGCCGGCCGGTGCTGCTCAGCCAGGTCGCCGACGTGCGAGAAGGCGCGGAGCCGAAGCGGGGCGACGGCGGCGTGGACGGCTTCCCGGCCGTGGTGCTGACGATCGCCAAGCAGCCGCACGCCGACACCCGCCGGCTGACCGAGCGGGTGGAAACCGTCCTGGCCGAGGTGCAGGCCGGCCTGCCGCCGGGGCACGTCGTCCGCACCGACCTGTTCAAGCTCCGCACGTTCATCGACCGCGGGCTGTACTACGTCGCCGAGGCCCTGGCCCTGGGGGCCGGCTTGGTGGTGGTGGTGCTGGTGGCCTTCCTGCTGAGCGTCCGCACCACGTTCATCACCCTCACTGCCATCCCGTTGTCACTGGCCGTCACGGCGGTCGTCTTCCACCTGGTCGGCCGGCTCACCGGCGCCGACCTGGGCATCAACGTCATGACCCTGGGCGGGCTGGCCGTGGCCATGGGCGAGCTGGTGGACGACGCCATCGTGGACGTGGAGAACATCCACCGGCGGCTGGCCGAGCAGCCGCACCGGCCGCCGCTGGCGGTGGTATACGAGGCCAGCCGGGAGGTGCGGTCGGCCGTCGTGTTCGGCACGGCCGTGGTGGTGCTGGCCTTCGCCCCGCTCTTCGCGCTGGGGGGGGTGGAAGGCCGGCTGTTCGTGCCCCTCGGGCTGGCGTATGTGGTGTCCATCCTGGCGTCGCTGGCCGTGTCGCTGACCGTCACCCCGGCTCTGAGCTACCTGCTGCTGGTGCCCCGGGCGGCGAACCGAAGGACACCTGGCTCGTCCGCGCCCTCAAGTGGTTCGCCGCCAAGCTCGTCCGCTTCAGCATGAGGCGGGCCGTCATGCTGCTCGGCCTCATGCTGCTGGCGGTCGGGGCGGCGGGGTACACCCTCACCACCCTGGGGGCCGACTTCCTGCCCAAGTTCGACGAGGGCAGCGTCCAGTTCGACGTGACCCTGCCGCCCGGCTCGTCCCTCGAAGCCAGCGTCCAGGCGGCGGCCGCGATGGACGCCGTGCTGCGGAAGCGGCAGCCGGCCGAGGTGCTGCACTGGTCCCGCCGCACCGGCCGGGCCGAGAACGACGAGCACGCCGAGCCGGTCAACAGCAACGAGTACCTGCTGAGCATGAACCCGGCCGCCGTCGGCCGGCGGGCCGAGTTCTTGCGGGACGTGACGGCCGAGTTGCGGCAGGTGCTGCCGGCCGCCGAGGTGGAGGCCGAGCAGCCGCTCGACCACCTCATCAGCCACATGCTCAGCGGGGTGAAGGCGAACATTTCGGTGAAGGTGGTGGGCGACGACCTGGACGTGCTCCAGCGGCTGGCCCGGCAGGCCAAAGCCGCGATGGCCGCCGTGCCCGGCGTCACCAAGCCGGTGGTCGAGCCGCTGGAAACGGTGGACGAGCTACACATCACCCCGCGGGCCGACGACCTGGCCTTCTACGGGTTCACCCGCCAGCAGGTGGCCGACTTCCTCCAGACCGCGCTCAAGGGCGAGGTGGTGTCGCAGGTGCTCGACGGCCGCCGGCGGTTCGACCTGGTGGTGAAGCTGCGGGACGACGTTCGCACCGACTACGCCTACCTGAAAGACCTGCGGCTGGACCGGCCGTCCGGCCGCGGGCAGGTGCGGCTGGGCGACCTGTGCGACATCCCGGACGCGGCCGGCGGGCCGAACCAGGTGAAGCGGGAGAACGTCCGCCGGCGGGCGGTGGTGCGGTGCAACGTCAGCGGCCGGGACGTGGCGTCGGCGGCGGCCGATGTCGAGACGCGGGTGCGGGCGGCGGTGCCGCTGCCGGTCGGCTACTCGTTCGAGTTCGGCGGCCAGGCCGTGGCCCAGCGGGAAGCCAGTCGCCGCATCGGCGTCCTGGCCGGGGTGAGTGCCGTCGGCATGTTCGCCGTACTGGCCGTCCTGTTCCCGTCGGCCCGGATCGTGCTGCAAATCCTCACGGCCGTGCCGGCGGCGTTCGTCGGCGGGGTGGCCGCCCTCGCCCTCAGCGGCCAGACGCTCACCGTGGCCGCCCTGGTGGGGTTCGTGTCGCTCGGCGGCATCGCCGTCCGCAACGGCATCCTACTCGTGTCCCACTACATGCACTTGATGCGGGAGGAGGGCGCACCGTTCGCCCCGGAGACGGTCGTCCGCGGCAGCCTGGAGCGGCTGCCCCCGGTGCTCATGACCGCCCTGACGGCCGGCCTCGGGCTGGTGCCGCTGGTCGTCGGTGGGCAGAAGCCAGGGCTAGAAATCCTCTACCCGGTGGCCACCGTCATCCTGGGCGGCCTCGTCACCAGTACGCTGTGTGAGTTCCTGCTACACCCCGGGCTGTTCTGGCGGTTCAGCGGCCGCGACGCCGAACGGCTGGCCCACCCCACCGCCGACCCACTGTAGGGTGGCGCCGAGTCTGCGAGGCCCACCGTTCGGCACCAGTCACCCGACGGTGGGCCTCGCAGACTCGGCACCACCCTACAACAACCCGCCCCTCGGAGAGTTGCTATGAGAGCGTTCACCTTCGCCCTGTTCGCCGCCGCCGTACTGGCCGGGTGCGAGCCGGCCAAGCCGCCGGCCGCCGCCAAGACGGCCGCCACCGCCGACGCGGGGGACGACCACGCCCACGGGGCCGGCCCGCACGGCGGCACGGTCATCGAGTTCGGCAAGTGGCACGGCGAGTTCTGCGTCGACCACCCCAAGCAAGAAGCCACCGTCTACATCCTGAGCGGCAATCTCAAGCGGCCGGTGGCCCTCGCCGCCGACACGCTGACGCTCAGCCTGAAGGAGCCGAAGCTCCAGGTCGAGCTGAAGGCGATGCCGCTGGAGTCCGACCCGGCCGGCAAGGCGTCCCGGTTCGTCGGCACGCACCCGGCCCTGGGCAAGGAGCAGGAGTTCGCCGGCACGGTGAGCGGGCGGATCGACGGCAAGCAGTACCTCGGCGACTTCCAGGAGAAGCCGGACGACGGCCACCCGCACGGCGGCACCCCCGCCCCCGCCATGCCGGCCGCCAGCCGCGGGGACGACGCCGCCCGCACCCTGTACCAGACCCCCGGCGGTGCCTACACGGCCGCCGACATCGCGGCCAACGGGCCGGTGCTGCCGGCCGTCAAGTTCAAGGGCCTCAAGGCCACCCACAACATCGAGCCGGCGGCCGGGGACAAGCTGTGCCCGATCACCCTGACCAAGTCCAACCCGGCGTTCACGTGGGTGATCGGCGGCAAGACGTACGAGGTGTGCTGCCCGCCGTGCCTGGACGAGCTGGTACAACTGGCCAAGGACAAGCCCGGCGAGTTGAAAGACCCGGAATCGTACCGCAAGAAGTAGGGCCGGCGGGTATCCTGTCCCCGTCCGCCCGGAGCCGCCGCCATGCCGGCCGAGCCACCCCGTCCGCCCGGCGACTACGGCACCCTGGCCCAGCCGACCGAGTCGATCCGCCCGCACCCGCCGGCCGCCGAGCCGGACCCGGACCGCCCGGCCCCGCCGGGGTTCGAGCTGCGGGAGGGGGTCGGCCGCGGCGGCATGGGCGTCGTCTACCGCGCCCGCGACCTGGCCCTGGATCGCGACGTGGCGGTGAAAGTCCTCCACCCGGACAGCCCGGCCGGCGGCCCGGCCGCCCGGCGGTTCGTGGCCGAGGCGAAGGTGACGGCCGGCCTCCAGCACCCCGGCATCCCGCCGGTGTACCACGTCGGCACCCTGCCCGACGGCCGGCCGTTCCTGGCCATGAAGCTCATCAAGGGCCAGACCCTCGACGCCCTGCTCAAGACCGGCCCCACCCGCGACCGGCTGGTGGGCGTGTTCGAGGACGTCTGCCAGGCGGTCGGGTACGCCCACAGCAAGGGTGTCATCCACCGCGACCTGAAGCCGCAGAACGTCATGGTCGGCGCCTTCGGCCAGGTGCAGGTGATGGACTGGGGGCTGAGTAAGCGGCTGGCGAGCCGGGAGAGTGAGCGACCGGAGGCCGACCCGGAGCCATCGGCCGGCCGCCGCACCGCGTTCTTCCCCGCCCCGCACGACTCGCCGGACGCCACCCGGGCCGGGGCGGTCCTTGGCACCCCGGCGTTCATGGCCCCGGAGCAGGCCCGCGGGGCGACCGACGGCCTGGACGCCCGCACCGACGTGTTCGGCCTCGGGGCGGTGTTCTGCACCCTGCTGACCGGCCAGCCGCCGTTCGTCGGCGAGGACGTGCTGAGTACCCACGGGCTGGCCGCCCGGGCCGAGCTGACCGACGCCTTCGCCCGGCTGGACGCGTGCGGGGCCAGCCCGGAACTGGTCGCCGTGTGCAAGCGGTGCCTGGCGGCCGACCGGGCCGACCGCCCGGCCGATGGCGGAGCGGTGGCGGCGGCCGTGGCGGCCGTGCGGGCAACGATCATCGACCGCGCCCGCCGGGCCGAGGTGAAGACGGCGGAGTGGCGGGCGCGGCGGAAGCTGGTGATCGCGTCGGCCACGGCCGTCACCACGGTGCTGCTGGCCGGGGCGGCGATGGCCGGCTGGCAGGCGTTCCGTGCCCTCGCCGCCGAGCGGGCGACGGCCGCCCAACTGGGACTGACCCAGAAGGCCGAGGCGGACGCCCGCACCGAGGCCGGCCGCGCCGGCGCCGCCGAGCAGACGGCACTGGCCGAGGGCAAGCGGGCCAGGGCCGCCGAGGAGTTCGCCCGCGAGGAGGAGCAGAAGGCGAAGGCCGCCCACCAGTTGGCGGTGAGCGAGGGGGAACGGGCCAGGCAGGAGGAGGGCAAGGCCAGGACCGCCGCCGAGCTGGCCCGGCAGCGCGAGGCCGAGGCCCGGGACGCGGCGGCCGACACCCGGGCGTTCAGCGACTTCCTGACCGGCAAGATACTGGCCGCCAGCCGGCCGGCCGGCCAGCCGGGCGGCATCGGCCGGGACGCCAAGCTATCGGACGCCCTGCGGGCCGCCGAAGCGGACCTCGACCAGCAGTTCGCCGGCCGGCCGCGGGCCGAGGCCGCCGCCCGCCATGCCCTCGGGGTGACGTGGCGGAACCTGGGCGAGTACGACCGCTCGCTGGCTCACCTGAGCCGGGCCGTCGAACTGCGGCGGGCCGAACTGGGGCCGACCAGCCCGGACACCCTCACGTCGGTCAGCAGCCTGGCCATGTTGCACCGGGTCCGCGGCGATTTGCCGACGGCCGAGCGGCTGGCCCGCGAGGCACTCGACGGCCGGCGGGAGGCGCTCAAGCCGTCCGACCCGGCCATCTTCACCAGCGTCCACAACCTGGCCGAGGTACTGCGGGCGAAGGGCGACCCGGCCGCCGCCGAGCCGCTGTTCCGCGAAGCCCTCGACGGCCGCCGGGCGGCCCTCACCGACGCCCACCCGGACACCCTGTCCAGCATCTACGGGCTGGCCACCGTCTACCAGCAGCAGGGCAAACTGGCCGACGCCGAGCCGCTGCTGCGGCAGGTGCGGGACGGCTCCCGGACGGCCACCGGCGCCCCCCACCCGGTGGCCCTGCACTGCGTCCACAACCTGGCCAACCTGCTCTGGCAGCAGGGCAAGCCGGGCGACGCCGAGCCGCTGTTCCGCGAAGCCCTGGCCGGCTACCGGGCGGTGCTGTCAGACACCCACCCGGACACGCTCAACGCCGCCTTCAACCTGGGCCGACTGCTGCGGGCGCGGGGCAAGGATGCGGCGGCCGAGCCACTACTGCGGGAGGCCTACGCCGGCCGCCGGGTGGCCCTCGGGGACGGCAACCCGGACACGGCGAGGGCGGCCCGGGAGCTGGCCGACGTGCTGTTCGACCGCCGCCGATACGCCCGGGCGGTGCCGCTGCTGGAAGCCGAGAAGCCGGCGCGGTCGCACTTGCTCGGGCTGGCCCTGGCCGGGGCTGGCCGGCCGGCCGCCGCCGAGCCGCATCTGCTGGCCGCCGAGGCCGGGCTGACCGCGGCCGACCAGCGGGGCTGGCGGCAGCGGGTGACGGCCGGGTTAGTGGCGGTGTACACGGCCACCGACCGCCCGGTGGAGGCAACGCGGTGGCGGGAGCGGCTGGCAGCGTTGCCGGCGGAGTTGGCCCCGGCGCCGCAGGCCGTTCGGTAGACCGGCCCACTTTTTCACGCCCGCCGACGGGCGGCCGGAGCGATCAGCGGGCGTCGGACCCCCTGTCGCCGCGGAGCCTCGCATGACCGACCGCTTCAAGCCGTCCCTGGAAAGCCTGGACGGCCGCATCGTCCCCCGGGCCGGCGGGTTCGGCCCGTCCCCGTTCGCCTTCGGCCAGTCGAGCGGTACCGCCGACGCCAGCCCGACCGCCTGGCGACCCGCGACCCGGACGCCACCAAGAACCTGTTCCAGGCGTACACTCCGTACCTGTAAGCGGTGGCCCGCCGGCAACTGGCCGACCGCCTGCGGTCCAAGTTCGTAGCGCCGACGTGGTCCAGTCGGTGTGGGTCCAGGTGGTCCAGCACCTGCACAATGACGGCTGAAAGGTGGAGACGGAAGACCAGCTCCGCGGCCTGCTGGCCACCATCACCCGCCGCCGGCTGGTCAGCCGGGTGCGGAAGCACGTGGGCAAGGACGACGCCCCGGCCGCCCCGGTGGACACCCCGCTGCTCGGCTCCGCCCTATGGGTGGCGGCCGTCTACCTGCACACCGCCCCGTTGTCCGACGCCGTCTGCTGGATCGGGGCGTGTCTGGCCGACGCCCTCCAGTATGCCCACGAGCGGGGGGCTGTCGCACCCAGACGTGACTCCGTCGAACGTGCTGCTCGCTGCCGACGGCACCCCGATACGGCTCGACTTCCACCTGGCCCGGCCGCCGCCGGCCGCCGACGAGGCCGGCCGCTCGGTGAGAGCCGCGGCCCCCCGGGGGGGGGAGGGGGGG
>JAYVUZ010000273.1:0-2934 GCA_043787415.1 Fimbriiglobus sp.
TCCGGCAGGAGCTTGCGGGCCATCCTGGCAGCCTCGTCGGGAGGCCGTCAGGCTACCCGGCCGACACCACGCCGGCCAGTAAAGTTAGGGTTTCTTACACCCCCGGAGTCGGCACTCACCTAGTGGTCGTCGAAACCGAACTCGGCACCCGCGACGCGGCTGGTACTTTCACCCCGCGACCCGACTCCAAACACACCGGATATCTATCCCCAGGCGTCGGCGGCTACCTCACCTGGTCGGCCGGCCAGTATATGGCGTTGCCCCGCGGTACCTACGTCGTCAAAGCAATACTGTTCGAGGGCGGCGGGGCCACCGGCGAGCCGCGGGAACTCGCCTTCTGCTATAGCAAGCCGCTCACGCTGCCGTGACCGGCAACTTCCGCTTGCACCGGCGGCGGCGGCGGCCCATAATCGGCCGCTTCACCCGAACAAGGAGGTTCCAGGCCATGCCGACTGCCACGCTGCCGATGCCGTCCGTCGAGTCCAGCCAACTCCGCACCGCCGCCGCCGGCCTGTCCGACCTGATCCAGCGGGTCGGGCCGGACACCGTCGCCGGCCTCATCCTGACGCAGGCCCAGCGGGAGCTGGCCAGTATCAATCGGTCGGCACCGGCCGGCACCGTGTCCGGCCCGCACCGGCTCAAGGCCGTGGCCTGACAGCTCGGGCGAGCGGGGGGCGTAAGCCCCCTGTTGCCCACTCGGGTCAGGAACATCACCTCTAAATCCGGCAGCAACACGGGGCTTACGCCCCCCGCTCGCCAGGACACGGCACCACCGCCTTGCCCGCCGGCCCCGGCCGGGCTGGTATCAGAGGCGTCGCCCGTTTGGGAGCCGCCAGCCATGTCCCGCTTCACCCCGCGGCTGCTGCCGCTGGACGACCGCATCCTGCCCTCGACCGTGACCGTCCAGGCCGGCGCGGCCGTGCGGGCGGCCACCGCCCAGGTGCTCGGGGCCAACCTCACCTGGTGGGACAGCCACCTCGACACCACCACCCGCCAACTGGTGACGGACGCCGGCCTCACCCTGTTCCGCCAGCCCGGCGGGTCGAGCGCCGACGAGTGGCACTTCGACGGCCCGGCCTACTTCAACGGGGCCAGCCAGACGCCGACGTTCAACGCCTTTACGGCCGGGGTGGGCGGGGCCGGCATGGTGACGCTCAACTACGGCACCGGCAGCCCGCAAGAAGCCGCCGCGTATCTGGCCTACTGCAACGCCCCGCTGGTGAGTGCCGTGGCCATCGGGATCGGCCCGCAGTGGAACGGCACCGCGTGGGTGAACAAGGACTGGAAGACGAGCACCGACTGGGCCATGCTCCGGGCGGCCACCCCGCTGGCCGCCGACGACGGGCGGAACTTCCTCCGCGTCGGCCGGTCGGCCCCGTTCGCCTGGAAGTTCTGGGAGGTCGGCAACGAGGTGTACGGCAACTGGGAGACGGACAAGCACACCACCCCGCACGACCCGGCCACCTACATGACGTTCGGCCAGCAGTTCGCCGCCCTGGCCACCCTGATCGACCCGGCGGCGGCGGTCGGGCTGAATGGCAGCGGCACCGGCGGCAGCTACAGCCAGATCGCCGGCAACTGGACGGGTCAGGTGCTCGACCAGTGCGCCGCCCAGGGGTACACGCCGCAGTTCCTGAGCGACCACAACTACATGAACGACCCGGGCAACGAGTCCGACGTGACGCGGCTCCAGCACACCGCCACCGACCCGGCGTCCACCGGCTACGGCGGGCCGGTCAACTGGGCCGGCCGGTCGGCCGCCTACCGCTCGCTCCTCACGACCAAGCTCGGGGCGGCCGGGGCCGGGGTGCAGTTGCTCTGCACCGAGTTCAACAGCGTGTCGTACAACCCGGGCAAGCAGACGACGAGCCTGGTGAACGGGCTGTGGCTGGCCGACGCCGTCGGCGGCATCCTCCAGACCGAGTACGCCGCGGCCGTGTTCTGAGACGTGCGGAACAGCTTCGAGACGACCCACAACAACTCGGCCGCGCTGTACGGCTGGCGGCAGGGCGGCGACTACGGGCTGTTCGGCGACCCGGGCGGCACCACCCCGACCACCGGCACCTACGTCAAGTACCCGACGTACTTCGCCGAGCAGCTGCTGTCCAAGGTGGTCCACGCCGGCGACACGGTGGTGCCGGTGGCGAGCGACGACCCGCTGGTGGCGGCCTACGGGGTGCGGCAGCAGAACGGCCACCTGGCCCTGCTGGTGATGAACAAGTCGCCGACGGTCAATGCCCCGGTGCAGTTCAACCTGAGCGGGTTCGCCGCCGCCCCGGCCGCCACCCTGTGGCGGTACGGTGTGGCCGAGGGCACCGCCCAGAGCCAGTCGCCCGCCGGGGCCGCCGCCCTCACCCAAACGACGCCGACGCTGGCCCTGACCGCCGGCAACTTCGCCCGGAATGTGCCGCAGTACTCGATGTCGGTGCTGAACCTGACCCCGGCCCCGGTGGTGGCCGGGCTGGCGGTCAACGCCGGGGCCGCCCAGCGGTCCCGGGTGACTTCGCCGGCCGTCAGCTTCAACACGACAGTGGCACTGACGCCGGGGGCGTTTACCCTCACCCGCCAATCGGACGGGGCGACGGTTTCGGACGGCGGCACCGGCCCGCAGGTAATGGTTGCCGCGGCCAGCGTCGGCGGCTTGACGGCCGCCACCCTGACGTTCACCGGCACCGGGCTGGTGGAAAGCGGGTCGCTAGCCGACGGCGTCTGGGTGCTGCGGGTGGACCGGACGAAGGTGACGGCCGGCGGGGCGACGCTGGCCGCCGACGACCTGACGCCGTCGGGCGGTGTCGGCCGGCTGCACCGGCTGTTCGGGGACACCGACGGCGATGCGGACGTGGACAACGGCGACTTCGTGCGGTTCCGGCCGGCCCTCGGGGCGCCGGCCAACTACCGGGCCGACCTGGACTGGGACGGCGACGGGGACATCGA
>JAYVUZ010000274.1:0-18387 GCA_043787415.1 Fimbriiglobus sp.
GTTCGTAGCCCGAAGCGCGAGCGAGGTCGGGGAGAACCTCGCTCGCGCTTCGGGCTACGAACCACACCGTCACACTTTGTCCACCTGCCAGTAGTCCAGTTCCACCGGCACCGGACGACCGAAGATGCTCACCTCGACCGTCACCTTCGGCGTCTCGCCGGCGTCCTTCGGCTCGGAGATGACCTTCACCTCGCCCTCCATGTTGGAGAATGCCCCCTCCCGGATGCGGACCCGGTCGCCCTTCTCAAAGTCCAGCTTGACCACGGTCTTCTTGGCCGCCTTGGGGTCGTCTTTGACGTTCTCCCCGAGCATCCGCTTGACGTCCAACTCCAGCATCGGGGTCGGCGGCTTGGTGGCCGACGCCCCGCCGACGAAGTCGCCGACGCCGTTGGTCTCGCGGAACAGGTACAGGATGCGGTCGTTGAACTCGACGTGAGTCATCAGGTAGCCGGGGAACTTCTTCCGCTCCTTCGTCACCCGCTTCTCTTTGGTCACCGTCTCGCCGTTCTTCTTCTCCTTGACCTTCTTGACCTCGACCACCTTTTCGACCGGGATGTACACCTGACCGAAGAACTCCTCCAGGCCTTCCATTTTGACCTTCCGTTCGATCGCCTCTTTGATCGACTGTTCGCGTCCGCTCGTCACCTTGATGATGTACCAGTTCTTCTTGTCCGGCTCGGCCGGTGGTGAAGCGTCGGCCTCCGGCTCGGGCGACTCTTCGGCCACCTTGTCGTCCTCATCCTCGTCCGGCGTGTCGTGGCTTTCGGCCGCCGACTCGTCGGCCAAGCCGGCCCGATTGGCCGGGGCGTGGTCGGCCACCGCGACGGCGGCCTCGTCGTCCAGTTTCGGGTCGGGGGTTGGCTCGGCGGCGTCGGTCATGGCTCACCCCGGGTCGGGGAGGTTTTAGGGGTTCGGGATGGGGGAAGGGCCGCCGGAGGCAGCCGACCTTGGTCGGAGTCCCCCGGCGGCCCTGGCTTGTCGTCTGGCGTCCGTGCCCGTCTTACCAGTTCACCTTCTTGCCGCCCAACGCGTCCACTTGTGTGGCGGTCTGCGTCCGTGGCGGCAGCACCTTCACCGTCGTCAGCAGCCAGCCCCAGAACAGGTCTGTCAGCAGCAGGAAGGCGGTCAGCAGCAGGGTCGTCACCAGCACTACGATGGTGTCCTGGAACAGCCGCTTACGGCTGGACCACGACACCTTGTTCATCTCCGCCTCGGTGGCGATGAGGAAGTCGGCGAAGACCGGCATGTTGACCGCCCGCCAGGTCAGCCAGAAAGTGGCCGCTGCCAGCAGCAGCGGAACCGTGTACTGGATGTCGGCCAGCGGGGTCAGGTTGAACGCGGTGAACGGCATGTCCAGCACCCACAGCCCGGTGCCAAGGGACTGGTGGTTGAGAAGAGAATACACGCCCGACCAGCCGAGGATCAGCAGGCCGATGAGCGTGTACCGCCGGACCTTTTGGCCCTGCGTCGCCTTGTAACTGAAGGCATGCAGCCAGCCCTGCCCCTCGATGTCTTCCATCAGCTCTTTGCCGCGGGCCGACAACAGACCCCGGAACGCCAGACCGAGCAGCCCGCCGAGGACCACCAGAGTGATCAGCCGGCCGACACCTTCCATGCCTTCGGTATTCAGGCCGACGGCCCGGACCACGAAGAATATGGCGATGGCGGCGGACACCACTATCAAGATGCCGCCCCGCAGCCCGCGTGGCGGGTTCTTGCCGGCGACAGCGGTGCCGGCCCAGATGATCCCGGCGGCGACGGCCACCTGAGTGACCACCCGCAGGAACCCGATCGCCAGCGAGTTGAGGCCGGCCAGGGCCGGGGCCAAGGCCGAGTCCCACACCTGCGGCACGACGTAGGCGGCGACCACCACGCCGGCGGTGACGAACGCCCCTCCCACCAAACTGGCCACAGCCAACCGGGTGCGGGGGTTGACATCCTTCGGCGCGGGGCCGGCAAGTTCGGCGGCTTTCGTCGCAGCGGTGGCCATGCCCGTCCTTTTGCTTACCAACCGTTACGCGGAGCAGGTGCGTCAGGAATCGAACCTGAAACCTGCGGTTTTGGAGACCGCTGCTCTACCAGTTGAGCTACGCACCTGTGTCGAGCAGTGGCCAGTTGCGAGTGGCTCGTGGCCCACAAGAGCAGGACGCCGGCCGCCCCGCAACTCGTCCGCCACTCGACACTGGACACTCACTACTACTTCTTGGCCGGCGGGGCCTTCGGCGGGGTCTTGGCCGACGGGGTCTTGGCCGGCGGTGCCTTGGCCGGGGCCGCACCCTTGCCGGCCGGCAGATCGTCGGCCAGAATCTTCGTCACCACCCCGCTGCCCACGGTCCGGCCGCCCTCGCGGATGGCGAACCGCAGCCCCTCGTCCATGGCCACCGGCATCCCGTCCATCAGGTTGACGGTGACTTTCACGTTGTCCCCCGGCATGCACATCTCCACCCCGGTCGGCAGGGTGATGGAGCCGGTCACGTCAGTCGTCCGGAAGTAGAACTGGGGCTTGTACCCGCTGAAGAACGGCGTGTGCCGGCCGCCCTCTTCCTTCGACAAGACGTAGATGCTCGCCTCGAAGTTTGTGTGCGGGGTGATGCTCCCCGGCTTAGCGATCACCTGGCCCCGCTCGATGCCGTCCCGCTCGATGCCGCGGAGCAGCGCCCCGACGTTGTCGCCGGCCTTGGCGTATTCGAGGGTCTTCTGGAAGGCTTCCAGCCCGGTGATGAACGTCTTCACCTTGTCCTTCCGCAGGCCGATGATCTCGACCTCGTCGCCCACCTTGGCCGTGCCCCGCTCGACACGACCTGTGGCCACGGTGCCACGACCCTTAATACTGAACACGTCTTCGATCGACATGAGCAGAGGCTTGTCCTCTTCCCGCGGCGGGATCGGGATGAACTCGTCCAGGGCCTTCATCAGCTCGTCGATGGATTTGGCCCCGGGGCCGTCGTCGTTGCCCGGGTTCTCCAGGGCGTCCTTCGACTGGCCGCGGATGATCGGCGTCTCGTCCCCGGGGAACTCGTACTTGTTGAGCAGCTCGCGGACCTCCAGCTCGACCAGCTCCAGCAGCTCGGGGTCGTCCACCGTGTCGCACTTGTTCAGGTACACGACGATCTTGGGCACGCCCACCTGCTTGGCCAGCAGCACGTGCTCGCGGGTCTGCGGCATCGGGCCGTCGTTGGCCGCCACCACCAGGATCGCCCCGTCCATCTGGGCGGCGCCGGTGATCATGTTCTTGATGAAGTCCGCGTGCCCCGGGCAGTCGATGTGGGCATAGTGCCGGGCGGTCGTCTCATACTCGACGTGCGACACGGCGATCGTCACCGTCTTGTTGGCGTCGCGGACGGTGCCGCCCTTGGTGATTTCCGCGTACGACTTGACGGCCGTTCCGTTCTTGTGTCCCTGCCGGGCCACGATGGCCGCGGTCAGCGTGGACTTGCCGTGGTCGATGTGACCGATGGTGCCCACGTTCATGTGGGCCTTGTTGCCTCGATCAAACACGCCCTTGGCCATCGCACTGTCTCCGGGAAAGGTCGTCAGGTGGTAGTTCGCCGGTGCCGGTCGGCCGCCCACCCGGCGGCGACTTCCCCCCAATAGGGTTCCCAGCGGGTTCGGTCGGGTGTGGCCCGTTGTTACCGACCCCGAGCCGGGGCGGCGGGGTCTCCCCCGCGAGAGCTGCTGATGGGAATCGAACCCATGACCTCTTCCTTACCAAGGAAGTGCTCTACCAGCTGAGCTACAGCAGCCTGTATCGAATGGTCAGCATATGCCGGCGGGGGCGAACGGCCAGAACGGGAGACGGGATTTGAACCCGCAACATCTTGCTTGGAAGGCAAGTGCTCTACCGTTGAGCTACTCCCGCGTGTGCCGGCGACGGTCTCCTGTCGGGTGCCAGTGGGTAGAGAGGGATTCGAACCCCCGTACTCCGAAGAGGCCAGATTTACAGTCTGGTGCAATTGACCGCTCTGCCATCTACCCGTGTCGTCCGCCCGTCTCAGAGCCAGCGGCGGGGGTCGAACCCGCGACCTACGGTTTACAAAACCGTTGCTCTACCAACTGAGCTACGCTGGCGGTGGGCGCGGCCTCGCTGGAACGCTTAAACTTATGCGGCCCGCCCCGGGGCTTCAAGGGCGACTTGCCGGCCGGCGGTGGAATGGACACCCGGCGGCGGTCCGGGGTTCGTAACCCGAAGCGCGAGCGAGGGACTTTCTTCCTCGCTCGCGCTTCGGGCTACGAACCGAAGCCCAGCGCCCGCAACTGGGCCTCCAGCCCCGGCGTCCAGCGGTACACCACCGGCCGCACGCCTTCGGTCGGCTCGTACCCCGGCGACCGTGGCAAACCCGCCACCTTGTACCCGCCCTCGCCGCCGACTAGCGGCAACAGGTATCGCCCGGCCGGCATTGCGTCGCGGCCCGCCGGCAACGCGCTCGGCAGATTCCACACCTCCACCGCGTCGCCGGCCTTCACCCCGTCGCCCCGCACCACGTCCGTCACCGTCGCCGACACCACCGGCAGGCCGTCCGGCCCGGTGGTCACGTCGCACACCAACAGGTGCGTGGCGCCGACCAGTTGCGCCCGGCTGACCACCGGCGTGCGGTCGGCCGCCCAGCGTGCCCCGTACACCGCGTACCCCAGCCAGCCGAGCCAGGCCAAGTACACCGCCCCCGTCACCCCGACCCACACGCGGCTCGGCTTCATCGCTCCCCCGCCGGCTCGGGCAGCGCGTCGGCCAGGGTCAGCACGAACCCGTCGGCCAGCGCCTTGTCCAGGTCGAACAGGCTGCGGAAGTCGGCCGGGTCGTCGTCCTCGCTCTGCGACAACATGCCGCCGTTGATGAGCCGGAAGACGATCTCGCCCACGTCGTCGGAGGTGTGGATGCCCCACTGGCGGAACACCACCCCGGCCATCAGGCCGAACTCGTCGCAGGCCAGCTCGCAGGTGCCGCGGACGAGTTCGGCCCCGCTCACGTGGTAGTCGGCGTCCGGCGGGTCGTCCTCGACCGGCAGCCGGCCGAGCCGGTCCTGGGTGAACGTGACGGCCTCGCACACGAACTCGTAGGCCTCGTAGCTGTACCGCGAGTCCTCGCGGGTCAGTTCGAGCAGTTTCGGGTCCACACGGCCCTCCTCGGGCCGGACGGATGACGGATGACGGATGCGGATGACGGATGACCAGGGCGGGATTCATGCTGTTCTGGTCTTCCATTCATCCCTCATCCCTCATCCCTCATCCGTCCGCTTGATCTCGGTCAACACGTCGTCCATCGCCACCGGCAGCCGGCGGCCGTCCTCGAACTCGACCAGCACCCGCCGGGCGAGTAGCTCCTGGGCCAGCACTTTACCCGGGCCGGTCCGCGTGACCACCCGAACCCCGACGGCCGGCAGCTCCACCTGGTGGGCCTCGTACACGTCCTGCTCGTACCGCAGGCAGCACTTCAGCCGCCCGCACCGGCCGCTGATCTTGTTCGGGTCGAGGGTGGACTTCTGCAGCTTGGCCATCCGCATGGAGACGGGCGGCATGACCACCAGGAAGGTGTTGCAGCAGACCGGCCGGCCGCAGTCCCCGTAGTCGGCCTTCAGCCGGGCCTCGTCCCGCGGGCCGACCTGGCGCAGCTCGATGCGGGTCTTGAACTCCCGGGCCATCGCCTTGACCAGCTCGCGGAAGTCTACGCGGCCATCGGCCAGGAAGTAAAACACCGCCCGCTCGCCGCCGAACAAGTGTTCCACGTCCACCAGCTTCATCAGCAGCCGGTGGTCGGCGATCAGCCGTTCCGCGGCAGCGAAGTGTTCGGTTTGCAATGCCTCGATGCGGGCCAGCTTACCGAGGTCGGCGGCGTCGAGGGTGCGGACGATCTCGCCCCGGGACGGGTCCGGCAGGGTGGCCACCGCCTCCGGCGAGGGGACGGCCAGCGGGTCGCCGACTTCCAGCCCGCGGTCGGTGCGGACGACCACCCGCACCCGCCGGTCGAGGGTGTACCCCGGCGGCGGTGCGAACACCCCGAGCCGCCGCATGGCGCCGTGGCGGACCAGGATCGGCGGGGCGTCAGCCACGCTTCGCCGTCCGGCCCATGTATTCCTCGATCACCGACTTTGCCTCCGCCAGCCCGGCCCCGGTGTCGTCCCGGTGCTGCTTGATGGCCGCCATCTTTTGGTTGCTGTCGGCGTACAGCTTGACTTGGCTGGACAGGTCGTACAACTCCGGCTCTACGACGCCGAGGTGTTGCAGAATCGCGTCCAACTTCTTTTCGACCCGCCGTAGCCGGGCCGACTCGTCCAATGTCAGACCGCCGAACAGTGCCATGGCCGCCTCGGATTACAGATGAAGTTCGACGATGTCTTTGTCCCGCAGCACGTGGTCCCGGCCGACCGTCTGGCCGTCGTGCAGGCCGCTGCCCCATACCCGGGCCGACTTCAGCCCGGCCTCGTAGTCGGTGTGGACCAGGCCGGCGAACTCGCCGACGGTGCTGCCCACCGGGCAGGTGAACGGGCTGTCCGTGCTGGCCGGCTTGCCCGGCTGCTTAGTGTACACCCGCATGACCCCAAGGCGGTCGTACACGGCCCGCCGCAGGGCGTCCAGCCCGGCCCCACTTTCGGCCGACACCGGCAGCACGACGAAGCGGTCGCCGAGGGCCTCAGCCGCCAGTTCGAGCCGCAGTTCGGCCGCCTCGTCGTCCGATTTGGTGCCGACCAGCAGCGTCGGCAGTTGGTAGGTGGTCGGGTCGTCGTAGGCTGTCGGTGCCGGCACCAGCAGCCGGCGGGCTTGTTTCAGCCGGTCGATGACGGCCAGGGTCGCGGCCGGGCCGTCGTCGTCGGCCAGGTCGAGGAGAAGCACGGCGGCGTCGGCCCCGCGGGTCACGTCAGTGACGAACGGCTCGTAGTGGTCGGCGGTGACGGGCGGCAGGTCCACCAGTTGCACCCGCACGTCCTCGAAATCCATCATGCCCGGGGTGGCGTCGCGGGTGGTGAACGGGGCCGGGCCGACCTTCGGCGCGGCCTTCGTCAGCTTGCCGAGCAGCGTGGACTTGCCGGCGTTCGGCGGGCCGAGGAACACCACCGTGCCGGCGCCCTGCCGGGGAATCTTGACCGCGCCGGGGGCGGCCTTCTTCGGCCCGGACGTTTCCGTTTCGAGCTGGTCGGTCAGCTCACTGATGGTCGTCTTGAGCAGGGCCTGCACCTTCTCGCTGGCCTTGTGCTTGGGCAGAATGACCCACATCTCCCGCAGGGCGGTCAGCTTGTCGTCGGTGGTGCGGGCCTTCTTGTACCGGGCCTCGGCGTCGTGGTACTGCGGCGGCAGGTTGACGGCCATGAACGCTCACCCCGGTCGGTTCGACACACCCATCTTGCGCCGCCGGCCCCCCCGCGTCTATCGCAGCAGGCGGCCGGGGAACAACTTCTCGACCGCGTGTACCTCGTCCGCTGTCAGCCCGTTGTCACTCACGCCCAGCTCGGCCAGCCCGGCGAACGCCGCCGCCGCCACCAGCATTTTCACGCCCTCGGACCCGATCCAGTTGCCCGCCAGGTCGAGCCGGTACAGCTTGGCCACCCACGGGCACACCGCCAGCTCGCCGACGAACGGGGCGACGGCCACCAGCCGCACGTCGCGAATCGGGGCGTGGCGGAACAGCCAGCCGCCGAGCGTTAGGAACGCCCGCCCGGCCAGCGAACACGACACCGGCACCCCGTCCTCGAACCGCACGTCCTCGGCCGACCAGTGTTCGAGCCACCGTAGCCAGCCTGCCTCCCCTTCCCCGGCATTCGGCGGCAGCGGCGTCGGCAGGGCGAACGGCTCCGGGTGCAGCACCTCCCGCGGGTGCGGGGCACGCCACGACAGGCCGCGGGCCATGCGGTTCAACGCCGTGTCGTCGGCGGCCAGCCGCCGGGGGAAACGCACGCCCATACACTGACGCCCTCACGCCCGGGGCCACACCGTACCCGCCCGCCCCGGCCGCCGTCAACCGGGGGCCGCCATGCCGCTGTTCGAGCAGATTCACGAGGCCGCCGCCGTCATCCGGACTAAATGGCCGACCGTGCCCAAGGCCGGCCTCATCCTGGGCACCGGCCTGGGTAAATTCGCCGAAGAGGTGAAAGACCCGACGGTCATCCGCTACGAGGAGGTGCCGCACTTCCTCACCAGCACCGCGCCGACCCACAAGGGCCAACTCGTGTGCGGCCTGCTGGCCGGCGTGCCGGTCATGGTCATGGAGGGCCGGTTCCATTTTTACGAGGGGTACTCGCTCCAGGCCATCACCTTCCCGGTGCGGGTGATGAAAGCCCTGGGGTGCGACGTGCTGATCGCCTCGAACGCCTGCGGCGGCATGAACCCACAGTACAGCCGGGGCGACATCATGCTGATGGAAGACCACATCAACCTGTTGGGTGACAACCCGCTGATCGGGCCGAACGACGACCGCCTCGGGGTCCGCTTCCCCGACATGTGCAACGCCTACGACCGCGAGCTGCTGACGCTAGCCAAGCGGGTGGCCGTCGAGAACCGCATCCCGATCCAGCAGGGGGTGTACGTGGCGGTGGGCGGGCCGAACCTGGAGACCCGGGCCGAATACCGCTTCCTGCGGCTGATCGGGGCGGACGTGGTCGGCATGTCCACGGTGCCGGAGGTGATCGTCGGCGTCCACGGCGGGATGCGCTGTTTGGGGCTGAGCGTGGTCACGGACATGTGCCTGGCCGACGCCCTCCAGCCGGTGAGTTTGCCGGAGATCGTCCACACGGCGAACGAGGCCGAGCCGAAGCTGCGGGCGCTGGTGCGGGGCGTGGTGGCCAGCTTGTGAGGCACATGGTGACGGTCGCTTCGACCGAGGGCACGAGGGAAGCATGAAGGTCAAGTTCTTCTGGTCCACCCACAGCGTGCAGCTTTGGTCTCGAAAGTCCCGGGACCCGGTCGCCGCGCTGGAGGAAGCGGTGAATGCCTGGCTAGCGGCCCACCCGCAGGTGCGGATTGTGTCCGTTCAACAGTCCGTCGGCGGTGGCGGCCAGCTCCCGGTCTACATGGCGTCGGTCTGGTACGAGCCGGACCCCGAACCTCACGCTCAACAGGCTGCGGGGGGCTGATCGGCTTCGGCGACGTGAGGCTTTTACGACCCCCGCTGCTGAATAGGGTCGTTCGCCTGCGTCCGAGACTGGACCTGACCCGTCACCCGACCCGGTCGAACAGCCCCGGCTGCGGGCTGGCCCGCCGCACCACCCGCCGCCGCGGCCGGTGCTCCGGCCGGCGGGAGCCGTGCCGGTCGTACACCGCCGGTGTCGCCGCCTTCGCCGCGTGGGTCTTGCGGACGGCGTACAGCACGTCCGTCATCCACCGCGTCCGCTCGGCGAACGGCACCACCGGCGGCGGGTAGCCCGGCGGACGCTCACCGGCCACGAGCTGCTCGCCGGTCAGCGACCGCAATTCCGGCACCCACCGATGGACGAACCGGCCGTCGGCGTCCCAGTCGGCGAGCTGTTTGGCCGGGTTGTACACCCGCACCGCCCCCCAGCCGACCACCCCGGCCTGCATCTGGAGCTGGGCCAGGTGGATGCCCGGGTCGTAGTCCCGGAACACCCCGGCCAGGTGCGGGTGGATGAGCCGCCAGTCCAGGTGCAGGGCGTGGCAGGCGACGCTCGTCACCATCGCCCGCATCCGGAAGTTGACGAACCCGGTGGCCGCCAGGCACCGCATGACCGCGTCCACCAGCGGGAAGCCGGTGCGGCCGTCCCGCCAGGCGGCGTGCAGCCCGGGGTCGTTCTCGAAGTGCAGGTCGCGGTAGCTCGGATGGATACTGCGGAGCTCCATGGCCGGCTCGCTCTCCAGCCGCTGGGTGAAGTGGTCCCGCCAGTGCAGCCGGCTGAGGAACCCCTCCAGGCTCGACCGCCACCGCACGCTGTCGGGGTCGGCCGGGTCGAGTTCGTCGAGGCGGCGGCGGGTGGCGTGCCACACCTGCCGGGCCGACAGGGTGCCCCAGGCCAGATGCACGCTCAGCCGGCTGCCGGCGGTGGTCGCCCGGGTCGGCGAGCTGATGCCGCCCCGGTGCCAGCGGCCGCGGCGCGCGAGGAAGTCGTGCAGGGTGGCGTGGGCGGCGGCCTCCGTCACCGGCTGCCAGCCCGGCCGGTCGGCGAACGCCGGCAGCTTCGGGAAGGCGGTGCCGGCGGCCAGTCGGGTGAGGTCGGCCGGCTGCCAGATGTCCGGCACCGCCAGCGGCCCGGTGCCGGCGATGCGGGCCTGCCACAGCTCGTGTCGGCGGTCCCGGTCCACCCCGCCCCGGCGGACGCTCGATTGCGGGAACTCCCGGTACTCGACCCCATGTTGGCGGCACCAGTCGGCCACCGCCACGTCCCGCCGGAAGGTGACGGCGTTACCCACCTCCTCGTGGGCGAACAAGTGGGTGAACGGCACTCGGCCGGCCAGCTTGGCCAGCTTGTCCGTCACCTCGCCGTGGGCGAACAGGATGTCCGCCCCGAGCCGCCGGAGTTGATCGCGGAGGTGCCCGACCGCCTGCCACTGGGCCTGGAGGTGCATGTCGGACGTGTCGGCGGCTGCGGCCAGCGACGGCTCGACGCAGAACAGCGGCAGCACCGCCGCCCCCAGCCGGGCGGCCTCGACGAGCGGGGCGTTGTCGGCCAGGCGGGCGTCCCGCTTCACCCACCAAACGACGACCGGGCGGCCAGAAGGCGAGATCATGACAGCGTAACCGACCGCCCGCCCGTCGGCCTAACTGCGTAGCGGCGGGGTGGCATCCCGGATACGATTGCCTCACCTCACCGACCGGAGCTGTCATGCGAGCTGTCGTCCTTTGCGGGCTGATCGCCGCCGGCCCGGCCGTCGCCCAACAAGCGACCACCTCGCCGGACGGCCGGGTGCGAGTCGAACTCGCCCTCCGCAACGCCGTGCCGCACTACCGGGTGACGTTCGCCGACACCGGGGTGATCGACTGGTCCCGACTGGGAGTCGAGTTAGCCGATGGGGCCGCACTGGGTGGGCCGTGCGAAGTGGTGTCTGTCGCGACGATGGCGGTGCGGGACGAGTTCACCCAGGTGACGGGCAAGCGGCGGGCGGTCAGCGTGACGGCTGCGGAAACCGTCGTCCGCCTCCGCGAGACGACCGGCAGTAAGCGCGAGTGGGAAGTGGTGCTGCGGGCGACCGACGACGGGGCTGCCTTCCGCTACCGCTTCCCCAAGCAGGACGGCTGGGACACGCTGGCCGTCAAGCAGGAGCGGACCGAATTCCGCCTGCCGGCCGAGGCGAAGGCATTCGCCCTGCCGCTCAACGGCTTCACCACCTCCTACGAGAAGCGGTACCAGCCGCAGCCGGTAAGGACGCTGCCGGCCGACTGGCTGCTCGGGCTGCCGCTGCTGGCCGAGTGCCCCGGCGGGGTGTGGGCGGCCGTCACCGAGGCGAACGTCAGCGAGTACGCCGGGCTGTACCTGAAGCCGGCCGGCGGCACGCTCGCAGCCCGGCTGTCGCCGCTGCCGGACAAAACCGGCGTCGCCGTGCGGCACCCCCTGCCTCACGCCTCGCCGTGGCGGGTGGTGCTGCTCGGCGACCGCGTCGGTCGGCTGGTCGAGTCGGACTTGGTGCTAAGCCTGAGCGAGCCGTGTGCCGTCGCCGACACCAGTTGGATCAAGACCGGCAAGACCACCTTCCCGTGGTGGAACGGCTTCCACGAGGACGGCGTGCCGTTCAAGCCCGGGTTGAATACGGCGACGGCCAAGCACTACATCGACTTCTGTGCCGAAGCCGGCATCCCCTACCACTCGCTCGACGGCGTCGGCAACACCGCCTGGTACGGCGGCCCGATCATCCCGTACAAGGGGGCGGCACCCACGCAAGGCGTAGCCGGGCTGGACGTGCCCGCAGTGCTGACGCACGCGAAGGCGAAGGGCGTCCGCATCCGCCTGTGGATGCACTGGGGGGCGGCCGAGAAGCACATGGCCACCGCCTTCCCGCTGTTCAAAGAGTGGGGCGTCGAGGGGGTGATGCTCGACTTCATGGACCGCGACGACCAGCCCATGAACCGCTTCGTCCGCCAAGCGGTCAAGCTGGCCGCCAACAACCAGCTCACCGTCACCCTGCACGGCTGCCCGAAGCCGACCGGGCTGGAACGCACGTTCCCCAACCTGCTCACCCACGAGGGGGTGATGAACCTCGAATACGACAAGTGGGACAAGGTCGGCATCACCCCGGACCACGAGGTGACGGTGCCGTTCACCCGGATGCTGGCCGGCCCGCTCGACTTCCACCAGGGGTCGTTCCGCACCGTCAAGCCGGCCGCTTTTAAGCCCCGCAACGAGGCCCCGCTGGTGATCGGCACGCCGGCCCGCACCCTAGCCGGGTACGTCGTCTTCCAGAACCACCTGCCGATGGTGGCCGACTACCCGACGGCGTATCGCGGCCACCCCGGCCTGGCCCCGCTGGCGGCCATCCCCACGACGTGGGACGACACCCGGGTGCTGGACGCGAAACCCGGCGAGTTCGTAGTGATCGCCCGCCGCAGCGGCGACGCCTGGCACGTCGGGGCGATGACCGACGGCACCGCCCGGACCCTGCGGGTGCCCTTGAAGTTCCTGGGGATGGGGCCGTACACGGCCGACGTGTGGCACGACGACGAGCGGGCCGACCGCGGCCTGGGCCGTCGCACCGAGGCCGTCACGACCGACGGCACGCTGACGCTGGAGCTGTCGGCGGCCGGCGGGGGATATGCGAAGCTCAGCCCCACGAGGTAAGGCGAGGGGGCAGCCATACCCCGAAGCGCGAGCAACGGACGATGTCCCTCGGCTTAACGATTTCCCCTTACTCGTGCCTTTTCAATTGCAGTCTCGGGCCAGAAATACTACCCTTCGTGAGAGTTCGTCGTGTGCCTGAACAGGGGGACGAATGAACGGGATGAGCGTGGCCGGCCGGCGGGGGGAACTGCTCTGGGACGCGGGCGGTCTCACCGGCCTAACCGCCCAGCGGACCTACGACACCTGCGGCGTCCGGTTCGGGCTGGGCGTGCCGTTCGCCCTCGGCGACGTGTACCACATCTGGGACATCCCGGCGACCAAGCTCGCCGGCCCGTGCAAGGCCGTCCGCCTCCGCCCGGACCCCGCTTTCCGCCGCCGGGTGCTGACGGGCACCTGGGTCGGGCTGGCGGCGGCGGCGGCGGGCGGCGGCCTGTTCCTGCTGGCCCTGGCCCAGTTCGTCAAGTTGAACTTCGGCGTGGCGGGGGCGGCGCTGGCCGGGTCGGTCGCCGCCGCCGTCGCCGGCTTCTGGCTCACCCGCCGGCCGCGGGACGAGCGGCGGCACCGGGCCATCCGGCTGCTGCTCGGGTTCCATGAGTGGGGATCGAGCGACCCGGCCACCTGGGCGGATGAGCTGACGGAGGCCGTGGACGACGCGAAGACGGCGACCGGCTGCGAGTCGTTCGCGGCAGCGGCCAAGCGGGACACCGCGGCCGGCAAGTGGGCGGAAGCGATGTGGGCTGCCCGGCTGTGCGTGGCCGTGGATGACCCGGCCGCCGGCGAGGCCCTCACCGACGCCATTCTGGCCGTGCCGGCGGTGGCCGAACGACTCCGGCGGGTCCAACGCAAGCCGGCTACCCGGGCCGAGGAGTTCGGGGATGGCCCCGGGCTGCGACGGTGGGTTCACGGCAGACCGGCCGATCACGTCCTAGCGCTCGGCTGACCCCGGTCACTTGCCCCCCGGCACCGGCCGGCCCATCGCCCGTAGCAGCGTCTTCATGTCGTCCCACACGTCCTTCTTCCACTCCGGGTTCCGCAGCAGCGCCGCCGGGTGGAACGTCACCAGCACCGGGATGCCCTTGAACTCGTGGAAGGTGCCCCGCATCTTGTTGAGCGGCATCTTCTTGCCCAGCACGAGTGCCCCGGCCGTCGCCCCCAGGCAGCACAGGAACTTCGGCCGCACCAGCTCCAGTTGCCGGTCGAAGTAGCCGCGGCAGTTGGCCAGCTCGTCCTTCGCCGGCACCCGGTTCATCGGCGGCCGGCACTTCAGCGTGTTGCAGATGTACACGTCGTCCCGAGACATGCCCATCGCCCCGATGATCTTGTTGAGCAACTGGCCGGACGCCCCGACGAACGGCTCGCCCTGCCGGTCTTCGTCCGCCCCCGGGGCCTCGCCGACGAAGCACAGGTCGGCGTCCACCGGGCCGACCCCGAACACCGTCTGCGTGCGGGTGGCGAACAGCTCCGGGCACTTCGGGCACGCACTCACCGTCGCGGCCAGGGTGGCCAGTTCGACCCGGCGGTCGTCGGCGGCGGCGGGTGCTTCCTCGGGAGTGTCGAACAGCCCGCATGCGACCGCCGGGGCCGGCAGCGGGGCTGACGGTGGCAGGTGCGTCACCCCGGCGGCGGTCAGCCCGTCCAGGTGTTTCTTGACGCTGCGGACGGCTTGGCCGTGGGGCGAGGTGTCATCAGACATGGTGGAACTCGCAGGGCGTGAGGGGTCAACCCTCACGCCCCAATTTTAGCCGACCCGGCCGGCCGGCGGCAACTCAGTCGGCCACCTTACCGCCGACCAGCTCGGCCACCCCGCGGACCAGCGACCCGGCCGGCTTGCTCGGCTGGTGGTAGCCCCACATGCCGCGGACCGCCTCGAAGCTCATGAGCGTGCCGAGGAACAGCACGATCATGCTCGGCAGCAGCACCGCCGCCGGCAGCGCCCCCCACACCGGCGGGGCGGCGGCCACCGTCCGCACCGTGGCCAGTTCGTCGTCCTCGTCCCGGGACACGCCCCGCAGCGCCCGGGCGGCCGTCGGCTCGTCCTCCTCGAACTCGACCGCCTCGCCCTCGTCGGACAGCACCGCCGCCTCGTCGCTGTCGGCGGTCACCTCGAAGTCGGAGTCCCCCTCGCCCTCGACGGCCACCACCTCGCTGCCGCTCTCGTCCACGGCCGGCAGGTCGAAGTCGGTCTCGAAAATGTCGCCCTTGTTCTCCCGCTCCGACAGGGCGGCAGCAGTGAGCGACTCGGCCGACCCGGAGCTGTCGTCCAGGGTCAGCTCGAACTCGCTGGACGAGTCCGCGCCGGGCGACCGGGCGATGGGGCCGGTCCGGGGTCCGAGCTTGCCGCTCTGCGGGCCGGGGGCGTCCAGGGACAGCTCGAAGTCCATGTCCGAGTCCGAGTCGCTGGCCGACTTCTTCTTCTCCAGAGACACCCCGCTGTCGGCCGGGCGGCCCAGGTTGATGCCGCTCTGCGGCCCCTTCCGCCCCTTCTTGGCCGCGCCGGCGATGTCCACGTCGTCGCCGTCCAGCGGCAGGTCGAGGGAGTCGCTGTCGGCGTCCAGCCGCAGCTCGAACTCGCTGCTGCTGTCGCTGTCGGACGCGGCTTTCGACGGCCGGCCGGCAGCCGGGCCGACGAGCCGGACGCCCGACCGGGGGGCCGTCAGCCGGGCCGACGACGGCGGCTTGGGCGGGTCCAGGGACACGTCCCCGGTGGGCCGGCGGCCGCCGTCGGACTTCGGGGACAGGTCGAGCCGCACGTCGCTGTCGCCCGGCGGCTTGCCCCTGCCCTTCCCCGGCTTGCCGGAGTCGCCGGGGGCGAGGGTGAAGATGTCGTCGGTGCCGCTGCCGACATCCGACCCGAAGTCGATGGGCGAGTCGTCCAGCGCCCGCTCTTCGGACGAGTCGGACAGCGGCGCGCCGGGCTTGCCGAGGACAAGCCCGGGGTCGCTGGCGGCGCCGAGGGAGCGGGCCAGCTCGTCGATGTCGGCGGCCCGATACCGGAGGGTGGACCCGTCGCGGAACGGGCGGAGGGTGGTCCACTCGGTCTTGGTGCGGCGTTTGAACTCGTCGGTCGGGATGGCGAGCCGCTGGGCGGCTTCTTCGAGGGTGTAGAACTGTGCCATAGGGGGTCGCTCTCGGGCTGCCGGGGTCGCGGGTTGCCGATAATGTGCAGCTTATCAGACGGCGGGCTGGGGGCGACGCGCAAGAAGTGCGGAATGTGCGGCCGGGCGGTGGGGTTGCGCCGGTGGTGCGGCGGCCCCGCCCGTGGGGGCGTCGGCGGCGGTCACAGGTGGTGGGTTTTTCCCCCTTCTCAGGAGGCGAGTCGGCCGCTATAAAACGTGAGCGTTGGGGGCGTAGCTCAATTGGTTAGAGCACCGGACTGTCGATCCGGAGGTTGCGGGTTCGAGTCCCGTCGCCCTCGCTGAACTTAAACCGCCGTAAGTCTTTGTTTATAAGGGTTTGCGGCGGTTTTTCATTGGTAGTGGGCGGGTGGTCGGATCGCCTGACACGTCCCCGTTGTACCCGGTTTGCCTCGGGGGGGGTCTGGTGGCGTCCCGTTGTCCCCGTTGCTGGATTTTCCAGCAGCGACAAGGGTCGTGGATTTCGTGACCCTTTTCTCCCTCTCTCCGAGTCCTACGGGGTCGCTCATGTTCCGCCGGCCTGACCGCTTTCGCTGGCCGGGCGAACAAGGCGACTGTCCCCGGTGAGGTCGGCTCCCTGGGAAGGTAAAATTTCATCCGCAAGCACGGGACTGGTGGGTTCTTTGGGCGGTTTTGCCCGTCGTTGTTCTGACAATTGTCTGAGTTTTCGGCGGCTGGAATCTGCGCGGTGGGGGTGGCGTGGTGGTTTGGCGGGGGTGGGTTCAAAAGTTCAAGGGGGGCAAGAACCCAAATCGGCGGCTGGCCGCCGGTACGACCACCGTGAGGTCGGGTCGCTGAATGTCAAGCCGGCTTGACATATTACATTAAAACAATTTTTGGAGCATATCCGACACTCGTGCAAGGGGACGCCGCGAAATAAGCGTTGGGACGGCTACTTGAAAACGCTGGTGGCTTTAAAAGTCGAGGCTGCTTGTGGGTCGGGCGGGGTGGGGTGCGGAAGTTTCCGCCGGGGGGGGTCAGGGTTGCGAATGTCCGGCGGCCCAGACATATTACGCCTAAACCTCAATCAGATCGTCTGCAACGCGATTTGCGGCGTCCTTGTTGGCTGGGTCGCCCTACGGGCGGGGGGACAAGAGGGACGCTGGAGAATGCGGGTTACGCGGGAGCCGGGATTCCGCCGTCAGATGCCGGGGTTACAGCCATCGATGCCGGGGGAGTGATATCGGTAATGCGAAGGGCGTAGATCGAATCTATACCCTTTGCTTCTGGCTCATTGCGTTCGCTTAGTACCGACCCCGAAGCGGGGACGGTCAAGACAGGTTCGGTGCTGGTGTCATCCCACGGAAGTTGTCGCCAGTAGTGGCCGTCGGGGGTCTGGCGGACGTACTGGTCAGTGTCGAATAGGTACTGTAACCAACTCACGGATAAAGAGGTGCGGCGGCTGAGGACGTATAATGACAACGCCTTGTCAGCAGAACGGGGGGTATGTGCGTGCAAGTAGGACGTGGCACGAGTGAGGGTCTTTTGAGCGATTTTGGGGGTGTCGAAACGGTCGTTAGATTCCTCTTCTATATTGGACACGATCAGTTCAGGGCCGGGCGTCGGGTCGCCGTAGAGGCTATTTCTTAAGCCGGTCTTGCCCCAGCCGGGTGTGGCGGCGGGCAGATGGGCCGACAGGAAGTCCGCCATGCCGAGCCGCCGCCGGGAGCAGCAGTTACTCGACCGCATGTGGGAGCGGGTGAGGCCGCGGCTGCCGGCCCGCACCCCCGACCCGACGGGCGGGCGGCCGTCGGCCGACGACCGGGCGTGCTTCGCCGGCAGCGGGTGCGCCCTCCGCAACGCCGTCCGCTGGAACCACCTGCCGACTCACTTCCCGTCCGGTGTCACCTGCCGGCGGCGGCACCGGGACTGGCCGGCGTCTGGGACCGGGTGTGGCCGCTCGTCCGGGCCGAGCGGGCGACCGCCCGCGAGCTCGACACGCCCGAGCTGTTCCTCGACGCCACGTTCGCCGAGGACCGAAAAGGGGGGCCGGCAACGGCCGCACGGGGTGCCGGGTCGGGGTCAGGATCGAGGTCGTGACCGACCGCACCGGCCTCCCGGTCGGGGTGGCGACCGACGCCGCCGGCGTGTCCGAGACGGTCCTCGGCCCGGCCGCCCCGGCGTGCATCCCGGCGGCCGGGCCGGTGGCCTGCGGCACCCCCGTCATGGCCGACCGGGCGTACGACGCGGACGGCCTGCGGGAGCATCTGGCCGACGAGGGGTTCCGGCTGGTGGCCCGGCACCGTAAGGGCCGGGTCAAGCCGCCCACCGCCGACGGCCGGGCGGGCCGGCGGCTGAAGCGGCGGTGGATCGTGGAACGCACCTGCGCCTGGCGGCATTCCTTCCGCCGGGTGGTCACCCGGTTCGAGCGGGACATCGGGCGGTACGACGGGTTCGTGCCTCTGGCCTGTGCCTTCATCTGCCTCAACCAGCTTGTGAAATAGCCTCTAGTCCTACAGCCGTAGATGGTCAGTCGGGCGGTCTGGCCCCGTGTTTTCGGTAGTGGCAGGCCCGGGCGCGGTGCTGGTGCCGCCGCCGCCAGGCCG
>JAYVUZ010000275.1:0-29013 GCA_043787415.1 Fimbriiglobus sp.
GCGAGCGAGGTTGCTGACCTCGCTCGCGCTTCGGGCACCGAACCAAAAGGCGCTACGGCTTCAGCACGACTTTGGTGAACTCGTCACGCTCGTTCAGGAAGCGGTCGTAGGCCACGGGGGCGTCGACCAGCTTGTACGTGTGGCTGATCACCCGGCTCGGGTCGATGTCGCCCCGCTCGATGCGGTCGAGCAGCGGCTTGAGGTAGCGGTGGACGTGCGTCTGGCCCATCTTCAGGGTCAGCCCCTTGGCGAATGCCGCCCCGAACGGCACCTTGTCCAGCGCCCCGCCGTACACCCCGGGGACGCTCACCGTGCCGCCCTTGCGGCAGGCCAGAATGGCCTCCCGCAGCACCACCGCCCGGTCGGTGGCCAGGCCCAGTTTGGTCTTGGCGTAGTCGTAGTAGAAGCCGACGCCGGTGCCGTGGGCCTCCAGCCCGACGGCGTCCAGGCAGGCGTCCGGCCCCATGCCGGCGGTGAGCTGGTTCAGCGTGTCCAGCACGTCGTGCTCGGCCGGGTCGATGACGTGATCGGCCCCCCACTGCCGGGCCTTCTCCCGCCGGTTGGCCACGAAATCGATGGCGATCACCCGGGCCGCCCCGAGCATCTTGGCACTGGCCACGGCGAACAGCCCGACCGGCCCGCAGCCCCACACGGCCACCGTGTCCCCCGGCTGAATCTGGCAGTTCTCCGCGGCCATGTAGCCGGTCGGGAAGATGTCGGTCAGGAACAGCACCTTCTCGTCGCTCAGCGACTGAGGCACTTTGAGCGGCCCCACGTCGGCGAACGGCACCCGGGCGTACTCGGCCTGGCCGCCGGCGTATCCGCCGAGCATGTGCGAGAAGCCGAACAGCCCCGACCCGCCGTACCCGTTCCACTTCTCGTTGAGCAGCTGGTTCGGGTTGGTGTTGTCGCACAGGCTCCACAGGGACTTGTGACAGAAGAAGCAGCCGCCGCAGGCGATGGTGAACGGCACCACCACCCGGTCGCCGACTTTCAGCTTGTGGGCCGGCACCCCGCTGCCGGTGGCCACCACCTCGCCCATGAACTCGTGGCCGAGGATGTCCCCCGCCCGCATGGTCGGGATGACGCCGTCGTACAGGTGTAAGTCGCTGCCACAGATGGCCGTACTCGTCACCTTGAGGATGGCGTCGCGGGGGTTGAGCGGCACCGGGTCGGGCACCGTCTCGACGCTCACGCTCTTCTTGCCTTGCCAGCACAGGGCTTTCATCGTGTCACTCGGGGTGTGGTGTCGGCGGAGATTATCGCCGGCCGCTCGACTGGCCCTCGACGGTGGCCAGCTCGCCGGCTTCGAGGAGCTGCTTGAGCTTGTGCAGGTCGCCGCGGACCTGGGTTTCCGGACTTTCACCGATCAGCTTGGCGAGCGCCACCCCGAGCTTGCCGCCGGGCGGGGCGAACTTGACGTTCACCCGCACCTCGGTGCCCCGCCCGCCGGGCGCCTCGGCGAAGTGGACCGAGCCGGCCGTGTCCAGGTCGGCGCCCGGCAGACTCCGCCAGGCGATCAGCCGGCCCGGCTCGTCCTGGATGAGTTCGGCGTCCCACTCCAGCCGCACCCCGAGCGGCCCGCGGGCCACCCAATGCGACTTGCCGCCACCCAGGTCGTCCACCCGCTCCACCATGCCCTGGAACTTCGGCAGGTTCGTGTATTCCCGCCAGAAGGCGTACACCTCCCGCGGCGGCTTGCTCACCGTGCAGGCCTGCTCGACCCGCACCCCGGCGTCGTGCGGCACGCTGGTGACGGCCTTCTCGCCGGTACCGCCCTTTGCCTCGGCACTGCTCAGGCCGAGCATCTGGTAGCCCATGCAGTGGCCGGTGGCCCCGCGGAACAGCAGCGCCCCGCCGGCGAACTTGGCCACCAGGCTGCCCAGTCCGCTCGTCGGCAGCACCATCAGCCCGGCCCCGAGGGCGGCCGACACCACCCGCTCCATGTCGTTCAGGTTGGTCGGCACGGCCGGCAGGTGGTCGACCGCCCGGGAGACGGCGGACCCCGGCCCGGCGAGGGACTTGATTCCGGCGGCGGCGACGGTGGTCGGCATGACAGGCACTCGGGGGACACGAGACGGTTCTGCGGGGGACAGGTGCAACGATGATGCCGACCGGCCTATACTCACCGGCCATGACCGATTTGTACGCCCGACTCCGCACCCTCGACCCGGCCGGCCGGCGAACGGTGCTACACGGCCTGCCAACGCCGCTGACGCTGCCCCTCGACCCGGCCGCCGGCAAGGCGTTCCTCGACGGCGCCGACCTGTCGAAGACCAGCGGCATCGACCTGCGGAAGGCCGACTTGCGCGGGGCCAGCCTGAGGGGCTGCGACCTGTCCGGGGCCGACATGGAGGAAGCCGACCTGACCGGGGCCGACCTGGCCGGCGCCCGGCTGCCGGGGGCCAACCTGAGCGGGGCGACGCTGGCCGGGGCGCAGTTCGAGGACGCCGATTTGTGCGGGGCCAAGCTGCGGCACGCCGCCGGCGGGCGGGCGGTGTTCGACGGGGCCACGCTCCGCGGTGCCGACCTGTGGGGGGCCAAGTTCGCCACCGCCGCCTTCGGCCGGGCCGACCTGACCGGGGCCACCCTGGAGGAGGGGGACTTCACCGACGCCGAGCTGGACGGGGCCAACCTGCAACGGGCGGTGCTGCGGCGGGGTCTGTTCGTCCGGGCCGACCTGTCCGGGGCCGACCTGCGGGACGCGGCCGTACAGGGGGCCGACCTGTCGGCGGTGGTGCTGCGGGAGTGCCGGCTGGACGGCGTCAGCTTGCAGGGGTGCAAGCTGCACGGGGCGCTGTTCGCCGACTGCTGGCTGGACCGCAGCCGGTTGACCGCCGACCAGCTCGGCGGGGTCATCGGCGAGGAGTCGGCGGGGCGGTACGCCGACGCCCGCCGCGGCTACCTGGCGCTGGAACGCAACTTCGAGAGCCTCGGCGACCCGGACGCGGCGAGCTGGGCCTACCGCCGCAAGCGCCGCATGGAGAAGTGGGCCGCCTGGCAACTGATGCGGGACGACTGGCGGGCCGGCAGCCGGCGGGCGGGGGTGCGGGCGGGGGTGAAGTTCGGCGTCCTCCAGTTCGTCGAGGTGCTGTGCGACTACGGCGAGGGCATCCCGCGGGCGCTGGCCAGCATCGGCGTGCTGTTCCTGCTGTTCGCCGTCCTGTACGGCGTCACCGGCAGCGTCGTGCGGGGTGGCGAAGTGACCCGCAGCCCGCTCGACCTGGCCACCTTCAGCCTGCTCACGATGGCCCAACTGGACACCGCCCAGAGCGGGCTGGAGCCGCGGAACAAGTTCGTCTACCTGCTCCGCGGGGTGGAGGTGCTGATGACCATCTTCCTGACGGGGCTGGTGGGGTTCGTGGTGGGCAACCGCATCCGACGGTGACGGCCCGTTACACCCGCCCGACGGCCAACACGGACACGTCGTCACGCAGCGGCGTTCCGCCGGCCCACGCCTTCACCGCCGCCTCGACGGCGTCCACCAGCCCGCGGGGGCTGTGGTCCTCGGCGACGGCCAGCACCGCCCGCAGCCGGTCGGCCCCGAACAGCTCGCCGGCCGGGCTGGCGGCCTCCGTCACGCCGTCCGAATAGACGACCACTGCCTCGCCCGAGGCCAGCGTCAGTTCGTGCCCGGCGTAGGCGGTGCCGACCCCGCCGGGCAAGCCGCCCCCGTCCACCAGCACCGCGCCGCCGGCCCGGACGTGGGCCACCGGCGGGTGGCCGGCCGCGGCAAACCGCACCCGCCCGGTGCCGCCGTCGGCCACCGCGTACCACATAGTGAAGAACTGCTCACTCCGGTCGTCCATCGGGAACCGGGCGGACAGCCGTGCCAGCACCTCGCCCGGGGCGGTCGGGGTGCCGTCGGCGTCGGTCAGCAGCGAGTCGGGGTCGTCGGGCGGCGAGTTCAGGGTGCGGCCGATGGCCACCGCCAGCAGCGATGCCGCCACCCCGTGGCCGCTCACGTCCAGAAGGTAGCAGGCGGCGGAGTTGTTCGCCAGCGGGTGGACGCCGAAGAAGTCGCCGGCGAGTTCGTCACACGGGGCGAACCCCCAGGCGAAGGCCAGCCCCGGAACCGTCGGCGGCCGCGACGGCAGGGCCGCCCGCTGCACCCTCGCGGCCGCCCGGAGGTCGTACTTGCTGCGGGCCAGGGCGGCTTCCAGAGCGGCCCGCAGTCGGGTCGCCTCGTCGTGGGCGGCCTTCAGGGCCAGGTGGGTCCGCACCCGGGCCAGCACCACCGGGAAGTCGAGCGGCTTGGTGACGTAGTCGCTGGCCCCGAGTTCCAGGGCCTCCACGACGTCGGCCGTGCCGTGGTTGGCGGTGGCCATGATGACCGGCAGGTCGGACGCCGAGCGGGTGCGGCGGACCCGGGCCAGCACCTCCAGCCCGCTCATGCCTGGCATCATCACGTCTAGCAGCACCAAGTCGCACGCCTCGGCGTCGAGCCGGACGAGGGCCGTCGGGCCGTCGGCCGCTTGGCTCACCCGGTAGCCGTGACGGGCAAGCCGCCGGGCCAGCCCGTCCCGGTTGGCCTCGTTGTCGTCCACGACCAGGATAGCGAATTGGTCGGGCATGGGTGGTGGTGTGGAAGGTTGGTAGGAGCCGCGACGGCGTGAGATACGACTGCTGGGTTTCAGCCGCCTGGTCCGAAAAAGAGCCGCGACCGCAAGGGAGCGACCGCTGGGGTGCCCCGTGAGTTACTGAGTCCCCCGACGGCCGCTCCCTTGCGGTCGCGGCTCCCGCCGCGGCTCATGCCGTCGGGCCGGTCATGAGCAGGGCCTCGATCTGGGCCAGCAGCTTGGGGAACTCGACCGGCTTGGTGTGGTAGTCGGCACACCCGGCGGCCAGCGCCCGCTCCCGGTCGCCACTCAAGGCGTGGGCCGTCAGAGCGATCACCGGAATCTCCTCGGTGCCCGCCTGGGCCTTCACCTGGCGGGTGGCCTCCCACCCGTCCAGTTCGGGCATATTCATGTCCATTAGGATGAGGTCCGGCTTTTCAGCCAGGGCTGACACCACCCCGGCCTTGCCGTCGGGCGCCAGGCACACCTCGAACCCCCGCCGCTGGAGCCGCCGGGACAGCGAGTCACGGTTCTCCTCGTTATCGTCGACGATCAGAAGCTTCGGCACGGTCAGCCCTCCTTCGTGGCGGTCACAGTCCGGCCGCCGTAGGCCGCGACGACTTTGTTCACCTCGGCCATCAGGGCGTCCCGGGAGTACGCCCCCTTCTGCACCACCCGCTCGACGTTACCGGCGAGCATCTGCCGCTCGTCCGGGGTCAGGTCTTTGGAGGACAGGACGACCACCGGGATTCCGCCCCAGGCGGGGTTCTTCCGCAGCTCGGCCACAAACTCGAACCCGGTCATCTCGGGCATGAGCAGGTCGAGCAGCACCAGGGCCGGCACCCCAGCCGTCACCCGGTCGAGCGCCTGCCGGCCGTTCTCCGCCTCGTCCACCAGCCAGCCGTCCCTGACCAGTGCCCGCCGCAATACCTCGCGGGTGGCCGGGTCGTCGTCCACCACCAGCACCCGGCCGCCGGGGGCCGGCTTGAACTTGGCCAGAGCGGTGGCCAACTGCTCCCGGTCGATCGGCTTCTGCAGGTAATCGGCCGCCCCCAGCATGTACCCCATGTCCTGGTCGCCCACCACCGTCATCATAACAACTGGTGTGTCCTTGAACGCCGGATCGCCCTTGAGGGCGGCCAGCACCGCCCAGCCGTCCAGCCGGGGCATGATGACATCCAGGAACACCACCGCCGGGTGGTGCAGCCGTGCCAGCCGCAGCCCCTCCTCGCCGTCCCCGGCCAGCAGCGGCCGCACCCCCTGGCTGCTGAGCGCCCGGGTCATGAACTCCCGCACCCCGGCGTCGTCGTCGATGACCAGCATGGTCGGGGCGTCCGGCGGCACGAGCAGGCCGGTCTTGCGGGCCGGCTGGGTCTCGACGGCCGACACCCGGGTGGGGAAGTCGGCTGTGAACGTCGTCCCCGCCCCGAGAACACTGGTGACCGTGATGGTCCCGCCCATCATCTCGGCAAACCGTTTGCTGATGGTCAGACCGAGTCCGGTACCGCCGTACTTGCGGGTGGTGCTGGCGTCCGCCTGGGTGAACGGCTGGAACAGCCGGCTGATTTGCTCGTCGGTCATACCGATGCCGGTATCGGCCACGGTCAGAGACAGGCGATCGCCGGCCGGGTCGGACACCCGCCGGACGGTCAGCGTTAGGCTTCCGGCCTCGGTGAACTTGTTGGCGTTGCTCAGCAGGTTGAACAGCACCTGCCGCACCTTGGTGGTGTCGGCGTGGACTGCCCCCACGCCCGGCGGGCAGTCCACCGTCAGCGTGTTCCCCTTCTTTGCGACCAGCGGCCGGATGGTGTCCACCACCTCGGCGATGGCCGTCGGAAAGTCGAACGTCTCGAGGTCCAGCTCCATCTTGCCGGCCTCGATCTTGGACAGGTCGAGCACCCCGTTGACCAGGCTCAGCAGGTGCTTGCCGGCGTTCCGGATGCGGTCCAGGTCCGGCCCGAAGGCGTCCCCCTGGCCGATGTCGGCGGCCTCCTCTTGCAGCAGCTCGGAGTACATGATGACGGCGTTCAGCGGCGTCCGCAGCTCGTGGCTCATGTTGGCCAGGAAGGCCGACTTCGCCTGGTTGGCGTCCTCGGCCGCCCGCTTGGACGCGGCCAACTCCTCGGTGATCCGCCGCTGGTCCTCCACGTCCGTGTTGGTGCCGAACCAGCGGACGATGCGCCCGCTGAAATCCCGGATCGGGGACGCCCGGGACAGGAAGTGGCGGTACTCGCCGTCCTTGCCGCGGAGGGGGAACGTGTCCTCCCAGTCCTGGCCGGTCTTCAGGGCGTGGGTGAACTTTTCCACCACCCGGGCGACGGTGTCCGGGTGGTGGACCGTCTTCCAGCCCCACCCATCCATCTGCTCGACAGTGGTGCCGGTGTACTCATACCAGCGGCGGTTGTACCAGTGGATGTCCCCGTTCGCCTCGGCGATCCAGGCCAACTGGGCGATGCTGTCCACCATGGTCCGGAACTGCTGCTCCTGCGCCCGCAGCCGCTCCTCGGCCTCCTTCCGGGCGGTCACGTCCGAGAACGTCACCACCGCCCCGGTGAGTGCCCCGTCCTTAATGATCGGGTAGCTGCTGTACTCCGTCGGGAAGCGGGAGCCGTCGGCCCGGTAGAAGAACTCGTCGTCCACCCGCCCCCCCTGGCCGGACTTGAGCACCTTGTAGACCGGGCACTCCTCGACCGGGTACGGGGAGCCGTCCGGCTTGGTGTGGTGGACGAGCACGTGGATGTCCTTGCCCAGCACCGCCTCCGGGGTGTAGCCGAGGAGCTGGCCGCCGGCCCGGTTGAGGAACGTGCAGGCCCCGTCCGTGTTGATCCCGTAGATGCCCTCCCCGGTGGACTGGAGGATGCGGCGGTTGTCGGCCGCCAGCTCGGCCAGTTGACCCGCCGCCGCCGACCGCGCCACGGCGCCCCGCCGCAGCAGGTAGTAGCCGGTGCCGACCGTGGCCATGGCCATGAGGGTGGCCACCACGAAGGTGCCGTTGGTCACCAGCAGGCGGTACTCGGTGTCGGCCCCCCGCTCCTCTAGCAGCCGGTCCTCGACCGCCATGACCTCGCCCGCCACCCGGCGGATGGCGTCCATCCCGTCTTTGTCCCGCTGGAGCGCCTCCAGCACCCGCGGGCCGCCGGCCTCGCGGGCGGCCACCCCGGCCGAGAAGGCTTGCATCCGGCCCGTCACCAGTCCGGCCAACTCCCGCAGGCAGGCCTGCTGGGGCGGGTTGTCGGCCGTCAGCTCGACGGCCCGCCGGAGCTTGTCATCCACCCGGGCGACGGCCTGTTTGAACGGGGCCAGGAACTCCTCCTGGCGGCTCAGCAGGTAGCCCCGCTGGCCGGTCTCGGCGTCCACCGCCGCCAGCAGCACCTCGTCGATGGCCCCCTTCACCTCGTAGGTGTGGGACACCAGCTTCTCGGACTCGATCAGCTTGCGGGCGTTGCGGTACGAGAACAGGGCGTTGCACCCCAACGCCACTAGCATGGCGACCAGGGCGAGTGAGAACAGCCGTTCGGCTAGCTTGGCTTTCATGTCAGGCCACCCCCGCCGGCTGCCGCCGCTCGGCCTTGGCCGGTTTGGTTGCCGCCGGGGCCAGCACCTTCACCTGGCCGGCCGTCTGGGCGAGCGTGGTGACGACGTAGGTGGCCCCGGCTTTGCGAAACTTGACGAGCAGGGCGTCGAACCGCCGGCTGGTGCCCAGGTAGGCGACCAGGATGGGCAGGTCCGGGTGAGCCGTTCGCAACCGTTTCACCTGGTAGAGAGCCTGGGGCAGGCCGTCCGGCGGCAGCACACTGAGTACCGCGACGGCCGGCTTCTCCGCCTCGATGCGGGCGTCCACGGCCTTGGGCATCAGCCGCGTCGAGATGACCTCGACGGGGTAGCCGTCCCCCTTGAGTAGGTCGGCCAGCATCCGCAGGGTGATTTCGTCCCCGGCGTTGCGGGCCGGGAAGCCGAACACCGTGGCCACGACCGTCGGCGAGGGCGGCGGGCTTTCCCCCGCTCCCAGCGGCGGCGGGGCGGACACCGCCTCCCGCACCGCCTCGGTGGCCGTCAGGATGGACTGCTCGTCGTCGGCCGACAGCTCCTCCCGCTTGCGGTCCCGGCCGGCGACAGTCAGGGCCGGCACCAGCACCGTGTCGTAGGTGTCGGCCAGCCCGTGTTCCTTGGTGTGCGCCACCATCACGGCCTTGGCTTCGGTCTCGTCCCGGGCGAGCAGCCGCTGGTAGAAGGCCAGGTGCGGGGCCAGGGCCGGCCGGTCGCCCATGAGGACGGCCAGCAAGCCGAGCCGCGGCACGTGCTGGCCGAGGGTGACGAGGCAGACCGTCAGCGGGGTGGACAGCAGCAGCCCGATCGGCCCCCACAGCCAGCCCCAGAAGGCGGCCGCCACCAGCAGGGCCACCGGCGACACCCCGGTGCTGTGGCCGAAGATGACCGGCTCCAGGGCTTGGCCCACGATCAGGTCGAGGACGGAGAAAAACACCAGCACCAGGATCGGCTGCTGCCAGCCGTCGCTGTTGGCGAACGCGTAGGCCAGCGGGAAGGCGCAGGCGATCCAACTGCCGATGTACGGGATGAACCGCAGGGCCATTGCCAGCACGCCCCACAGGAAGCCGTAATCGACGCGGAGCATCCATAGCCCCAGGCCGAACACCGTGCCAAAGCCGAGGTTCACCAGCAACTGGCTCAGCAAGTACTTGCCGACTCGGGCGCCGGCGTCGCTCAACACGCGGGTGGTGCCGGTGAGCTGGCCGCGGCCGAGCAGCCCGATCAGCCGGTTCCGCAGGTCTTCCCGGTTGGCCAGGAAGAACACCACGAGGACCAGCACCAGGGCCACCGTAGCCAGCGGCTCGATGATCGGGGCGGCGGTCGAGAGCAGCCGCTCGGCCCCGGACTCCTTCTCGATCTTGACCCGCTGCACCTCCGGCTCCGGCTTCGCCGCATCGGCCGTCGGCTTCGGCACGCCAGACGGGGTCGCCTGGGGAACTGTCACAAGGGTCGTTTCCTCCTTGAGCAGGCCGGACAGGTTGCTCAACATGCCCTCGCCACTGCCGACCAGACTCTGGATTTTTTTCCGGATGCGGTCCTTGTTCTCGGCCTTCTCCAAGTTGGCCACCAAACCGTGCACCTGATTGCCCACCACGTAGCCACCGGCCGCCAACAGGCCGAGGGTTACGACCGTAGCGAGCAGCACCGCCGGAACTCGCGGCAGGCCGGTCCGGTGCTGGAGGAGACTAACGACCGGGTTGAGGACGAAGGCTAGCAGGATCGCCAGGGCCAGCGGGATGAACACCGTTTTGGCCATGGACAGGGAGGCGATGACCAGGGCCGCCATCAGCAAGCCGGACAGCAGGGGCGGAAACGCCTGAACGGAGCGACGGGTCATGGCACGGTGGTGGCGAGGAAGTTGGGCCGCCGCGAAGGGGAGCAACGGGCGTGCCGTCACCCGCAGATTGCGAACGGGCGTGCCGATTCAGGCGAACTCGTGCGTCCAGTCCGCCGCCGCATACTTGGCGCGGACCAGCACTTCGGCAGCGGCCAGCTCGTCCGCCGAGACCTCGTCGTCACTGCCGCCGAACGTGTCACGGAAGTGACGCAGTAGCGACGCGGCGACCGCCTCCCGGCTCAGCCCCGTCTGCCGGACGAGCGGGCTGACCCGTTTGCTCGCGCTGGCCGTCGCCTTGTCCCGCAGCTTCTCCCGGCCGATGCGGAGCACCCGCACCATGTCGCCGGGGTCCATGTCGTAGGCCAGGGTGGTGTGGTGCAGCACGACGCCGGCCCGCCGCGCCTGGGCCGCCCCGCCGATCTTCCCCTCGGAGCAGGCGATGTCGTTGATCGGCACGTGGTGGGCGTCCACCCCCAGGCGGCGGAGGCCGGCGATCACCCACGCCTCGCACACCTCGTAGCTCTGGCGGACGCTCAGCCCGGCGACGGCCGCCTCGGGCAGGTACAGGGAGTACGTCACGGCCCCGTGCGGCTGGAGGAACATGGCCCCGCCGCCGGTCATCCGCCGCACCACCCGCACGCCCATCGCCCGGGCCGCGTCCAGATCGATCTCGTTCCGCACCGACTGCGTGCGACCGATGATGACGGCCGGCTCGGTCCACCGCCAGAACCGCAAGGTCGGCGGTCGCTCGCCGCGGCCGACGCGGTCGGTCAGCACCTCGTCCAGGGCGACGTTCAGGGCCGGCGTCCGGCCGACTTCAGGAATCAGCCGCCAGTCGAACGCTTTCCAACTGACGGTGAGGCGGTCAACATCAGCGGGGGTGAACGCCCCGATGCGTTCGACCGGCGGGGCGGCCCCGAGGTCGCCGTCGCCGGTGACGGCCCGCCGCACGGCCACGGCCACCGCCTCCGGGTTGGTGCCGACCAGTTCGACGCCGAACGGCACAGCGGCCCGCACCCGGGCGGCCAGGGCCGGCACGTCCAGATCAGCGGGGGCGCCCGTCAGCGCGGCGGCGACGGCATCGAGCGTGGGCTTGCAGGCCGGTTCGGGGTGGACGAAGAAGTCGCCGCGGACGCGGACGTTGGCCAGCGTGCCGGCGGTCACGTCCAGATCGACGGCGACCAGCTTGCCCCCGGGCGTCTTGCACTCGCCGGTCATTTGGAACCCAGGCCGATCGCCCGCAACGCCCGGCCGACCGGGCGGACCCACATGGCGGTGACGGCGAACACCACGGCCCCGCGAAGGGTGTATCGCCAGACCGCCTGGTCGGCGTCCAGGTAGCGGGCGTACCCCCGGCCGACCAGGGCCTCGGCCTTCAACCGGCGGATGCAAAAGTAGCTGGCCAGCGGCGAGGCGGCCGGGAACGGCTCGACCACCACCCCGGCCGACCGCCGTTGGTGCCGGTCCCACACGGCATCGAACCCACTCCCCGGCCACACCCGCTGCTCTTCCACCCCGGAGATGTCGGCGTCCCCGGCGACGGTGCCGGTGGCGAGAACGCGGCCGTCGGCGGTGGCGGAGTACAGCGACAGGCCGGCCTGCGGCACCCCGGCTACCGTGCCGCTGCCGATCAGGGCCAGGGTGTCGCGGTCGGGCGACAGCCGGAAGTCGTACCGCACCCAGATGAGCGGCTTGGCGTCGTGGCACAGTCCGGCGAAGTCGAACCCGGCCCGCTCGGCCGCCCGGTTGGCCGTGGCGGCTGACCCGGACGGCGTGTACTCGGTGCCCGGCTCGGGAACGAAGTATGGCTGCACCGGCCGCCGCTCCCACAGGCAGACGCCGACCGTCAGCGCGAGCGGCAGGAGGAAGCACCCGGCGACGACGGCCGGCAGAACCCAGATGTCGTCGGTCATGACACGGCGGCCGGCAGGGTGAACAGGTCGGCCACCGGGGTGCGGAAGTCGGGCAGCACCGGGGCGGCGGTCAGCTCGTCGGCCGGGCCGAACAGCCGCACGGTGCCGTCGGCCGCGTAGGCGTGGACGGTGCGGGTGTCCGGGTAGATGACCCACACCAGCCGGGCGCCGGCGGTCAGCCACTCGGCCCGCTTGTCGTCCACCTCGTAGGCCCGGTCGTCGGGCGACACCACCTCCACGACCAGGTCGGGCACCACCGGGCAGAACCCGCGGCGGGTCGCCTGCTCGGCGGTGAGCCGGTCCAGCCGGTGGAAGGCGGTGTCGGCCTTGCGGACCGTGTTCGGGGAGTCGGGTAAGCAGCGGAAGGCGGTGCCCTCCGGGGCCACCCAGCCGAGGCCGCGGGGTTTGACATGGTTGGCCAGGAGGCGATGCACCTCGCCCGACACGTAGCTCGACAGGTAGCTCACGGCTTGCTCCACGAGTTCGCCGTCGATGAGTTCGTACCCCTTGCCGTCGCTGCCCATGCGGTCGAAGTCGTCGGCGGTCAGCCGGGCGGGCGGGGTGGTGGCCGGCGGCGGCGGGGCGGTGAGTGTCGCGGTCATGTGCGTCCTCCTACGGTCAGTTTACCCGCCGGCCCGCGGCAGGCACACCCGGAACGTCGTCCCCTCGCCGGCCACACTCTCGGCCCCGGCCGTGCCGCCCAGCGCCTGGGCCATGTGCTTGACGATCGCCAGCCCCAGCCCGGTGCCGCCCTTGGCCCGGCTGCGGGCCTTGTCCACCCGGTAGAACCGCTCGAACACCCGCGGCAAGTCCCGCCCGGGGATGCCCACCCCGGTGTCGGCCACCTCCAGGCACACCTGCTGCGGCGTCGCCTCCCACCGCACCGTCACCCGCCCGGCCTCGGTGTACTTGATGGCGTTGTCCACCAGGTTGTCCAGGATTTGGGCCACCGCCTCCTCGTCGGCCCACACGGCCAGGGTCGGCGGGGCGCCGCCCAGGGCCACCCCGCTCAGCCCCAGCCCCTTGGCCTCGGCCCGGGTGCGGTGCCGGTCCAGGCACGCCTGCACCGCCTCGTCCACGTCCACCGGGCCGAGTTCCAGCGGGGCGCTGCCGCCCTCCAGCCGGGCCAGCCCGATCAGGTCCATGACCAGGCCGCTCAGCCGGCGGGCCGCCTCGTCGATCTCGTACAGGAAGTTGCCCCGCACCGCCGGGTCGTCCATCGCCCCGTCTTGCAGCACCTCGACGCTGCTCTGGATGTTGGCCAGCGGCGTCTTCAGCTCGTGGGACACGTTGGCCACGAAGTCCTGCCGCAGCCGCTCCAGCCGCCGCAGGTCGGTGGTGTCGTGCAGCACCATCACCGCCCCCGGGTTCGACGCCCCCAGTCGGGACACGTACACCAGCAGGCTCTTGGCCGTCGGCCCGGCCCAGACCAGTTCCTCCCGGTGCGGTGTGGGTGAGGTGAGGCCCCGCGCGGCTGCGGCCTGGACGCCCGGCTGGCGGGTGAGCGCCTCCAGCTTCTTGCCCACCGCCGGGCCGGCCGGGAACTCCAGCAGGGCGGCCGCCCGGTCGTTGGCGAACAGCACCGTCTGGTCGGGGTCGAACGCCACCACCCCTTCGACCATGCCGGCCAGCACGGCCCGCAGCCGGTCGCGGTCGCGGTCCACCTCGGCGAACGAGGCCGCCAGCCGGGCGGAGGCGGCGGCCAAGGCGCTGCTCAGCCCGGCCACCTCCGGCGGGCCGGCCGGGGTGGGGGTGAAGTCGCCGGCCGCCAGCCGGTCGGCGGCGGCCGTCAGGGCGGCCAGCGGGGCGGTCAGTCGGCGGGCCAGCAGGAGCGCGGCGGGCACCGCGACGGCAGCAAGCAGGGCGGCGGCCAGCACCGCCTCACGCGCGACACGGCCGGCGTCAGCAGCGGGGCCGGCCAGCCGCACGGCCGCGTGAAGGGCTGTGCCGAGCAAGATGACAACCAGGAACGCCCGGAGCAGTCGCCACGTCATGCGGCTGTTCTACGACCGGGCGGCGGCCGGCAGCTCCACCTCGAACGTGCTGCCGGCCCCCGGGTCGGTGACGACGCGGACGCTGCCGCCGTGACCGCGGACGATCTCGCCCACCGCCGCCAGCCCCAGCCCGTGGCCGGTCGGCTTGGTGGTGAAGAACGGCTCGAATACCCGGGCGGCGGTGGCCGCGTCCATCCCCGCGCCGGTGTCGGAAACGGTCAGCCGGACGACCCCCGCGGCGGCGGCCGTCGAGACGGTGACGGCTCGGGTGGGCCGGCCGGCGGTCGCCTCGGCGGCGTTGGTGAGCAGGTTCAGCACGACCTGCCGGAGCTGCGTCGGGTCGCCGTCCACGCGCGGCAGGTCGGGGGCCAGATCGAGGGTGACGGCCACCCCCCGCAGGTGGCCGGCGGTGAGCAGCCGGACCGTCTCCCGGGCCAGCGCCGACAGGTCCACGGCCTGCCGGGCCGGCTGGCCGCGGCCGTCGTAGGCCAGCATCTGCCGGCACAGCTCCCCGGCCCGCTCGGCCGCCGCCTCGATCTGGGTTAGGCAGTCGGTCAGCGGGCCGGTCGGGGCCGGGGCCAGCGATCGGGCCAGCCCGGCGAACCCGATGACGGCGGTCAGCAGGTTATTGAAGTCGTGGGCCACGCCGCCGGCCAGCACGCCCAGGGACTCGGCTTTTTGGGCGATGAGTAGCTTGTCCCGCAAAGCCTCCCGCTCGGCCTCCAGCTTCTTCTCGGCCGTCATGTCCAGCCCGAACCCGGCGTACTGCGGCCGGCCGTCCGGCCCGGGCACGGTGAACTTGACGTTCAGCCAGGTCCGCACCTCGCCGGCGGCGTCCGGCACCTGCTCCTCGGCCCGGACTGGGCCGGACACGGCCCGGGCGTCGTTCGCCATCAGGCGGGCGGCCACGTCCGGCGGGAACACGTCGGTGACGTGTCGGCCCACCCGGTCGGACAGGCTGACACCCAGGTGTCGAGTGTACTCGCCGTTGACGAACACGAACCGCTCGTCCGCGTCCCGCAGCCAGGTGATGGCCGGCACGTGCTCCATGAACGCCTGGAACTTCCGCTCGGACACGGACAGGGAGTCCCGGAGCTGCCGCACCTCGTCGTTGAAGTAGGCGACGGCCACCACCAGCGGCGGCCGGCCGTCGGCCCCCGGCAGCAGGGCGAACTTGGTGTGGACGAGCCGCTCGGCCCCGTGCAGGGTGCAGTGGTGGGAGTACTCGGCCGGGCCGCCGGTCGCCCGCACCGTCGTGACCGACTGCTCCCAGTCCCCCCACTCGGCCGGGCGGATGCCCAGCTCCTGGGCCGTCCGCCCGACCACCCCGGCCAGCGGCCGGCCGAGCTGCCCGCACAGCCGGGCGTTGGCCCAGGCGAACAGCAGGTCCGGGCCGACGCACGCCACCGACACCGGCAGCGCGTCGAGCAGGTGGGTGGGCGGGGCGGTCATTTCGGGCCGTCGGAGGTGGGCTTGCGAGTTTAGTATCCGCCCGGCCGATGCGTCCCGCAAGCGGTCACGGGCGGAATCCGCCGCCGGCGGTCAGCAGCGCCGACACCACGCCGTCGGCCACGCACAGCCCGCGGCGGGTGAGCCGGATGCTCGCGTTGTCGTCGGCCAGCAGCCCCTCGGCGGCCAGCCCGGCGACCGTCGGCCCCACCAGGGCGTCGAGCGGGAAGCCGGTCTGCCGCTCGAACCCGGCCCGGTCGATGCCGGCCATGCGGCGGAGCTGGGTGGCGACCGTCTCCAGCGCCCGCTCCCGCGGCACGAGGGTCTCCCGGCTCTGGGTGGGGTCGTCGCCGGCCAGCACCTTGCGGATGTACCCCCGCGTGTCGCGGGTGTTGACCGCCCGCTCGCCGCCCACATACCGGGCCGCCCCGACCCCGACGCCGTAGTAGGCGTCGTTCGCCCAGTACCGCTGGTTGTGGACCGACCGCCGACCGGGGCGGGCGAAGTTGCTCACCTCGTAGTGCCCGAACCCCGCCGCCGGCAGGGCGTCCAGGGCGTACTCGTACATCGCCAGCTCGTCGTCCTCCGGCACGACGGCCACCGCCCCCGTGCGGCGGGCCTTCCACAGCGGGGTGCCGGTCTCGTAGGTCAGGCCGTAGGTCGAAACGTGGTCCGGCTCGTGGGCCAGCGCGGCGGCCAGGTCGGCCTGCCAGTCGGCGAGCGTCTGGCCGGGGGCGGCGAAGATCAGGTCGAAAGACAGCCCGGGGACGTGCCGGCGGACGCTCTCGACGGCCCGGCCGATCTGCCCCACCCCGTGCCGCCGGTCGAGGGCCGTCAGGGTGTGGGCCTGGAACGACTGCACCCCGACGCTCACCCGGCTGACGCCGTGGGCGGCCAGCACCCGGCAGCGGTCGTCGTCCAGGCTGTCCGGGGTCGATTCGACCGACACCTCGGCCCCGGCCGGCGTCGGGAACCAGTGACACACCGCCGTCAGCAGGCGGTCGAGCTGGCCGGGCGAGAGGTACGTCGGGGTGCCGCCGCCGACGAACAGCGAGTCCACCGGCCGTGGCCCGCCCAGGGTGGCCAACTCGGCCCCCACCGCCTCGACGTACAGGTCGATGAGGTGGTCCTGGCCGGCCGTCACGGCGAAGTCGCAGTACCCGCACTTGTGCCCGCAGAAGGGCACATGCACGTATGCCGTTCGCGGCACCAGCCAGGGGGCGGTCATGCCCCCATCGTACACGTTACAGGCCGCTCAGGATGCCGACCGTGCCGACGACGGCGCCCGTGCCGACCAGCAGGCCGAAGGCGTCCACCGGCTCCGGGTACAACTTGTACGGCAGCGGGCTGCCGGGCGGGCACTTGCCGGCGCTGGTGTCGTACCACTCGCCGAAGTGGCTGGCCAGCTTGGCCGGGAACAGCACCGTGTCCTTCCAGAACAGCAGGGTGCTGATGGCCGGCTGGGCCAGCCCCACCTCCCACCCGTACCGCTCGCTGTTCAACTCCTCGAAGTACAGCCGGCGGTGGACCACGTACCCCGGCTCCAGCACCGCCTGGGCCGGCGGGTACCCGAGCGTCTTCGGCTGGTACACGTCGCCCGGCCGGGCCAGCGAGGCGACCGTCGGCGGCTCGAAGTCGGTGGCGGCCGGCGGCCGGCGGTCCGCGTCGTCCTTCGACCCGGCCGTGTACCGGGTCGTCTCCTCAGACAGCAGCTCGCCGGTGATCCGCCGCAGCAGGTCGCCCTCGCCGTCCAGCCGGAACAGCTTGGCCGGGGTGTTGATCGCCTTGGGCGGGTCGCGGTCGGCCTTCGGCGTCTCTTTCGGCTCGTCCGTCTTCGGGTCTTTCGGGGCGTCCTTCGCCGCGTCGGCCCCGGCCGGCTTCTGGAGCGTGAGCACCGGGCGGGTCGTCGGCCCGGCCGGGGCGGCCGGCTTGCGGTTGGCCGGGGCGTCGGCCGGCTGGAGCGGCCGGTACGCCGGCGTCGTCGCCGACGGCAGCGGCGGGGGCGGCGCCCACCCGGTCGCCGCCGGGGCGGCCGCCGGCGGCGGCTGGGCGACGGCCACGGCCGCCGTCAGCAGCAGCGCGGCCAGGCTAGTCGGCGTCCGACCGGCCGGGGCCGACGACGCTGTAGTTCGGCGATTCCTGCGTGATGGCGATGTCATGCGGGTGACCCTCCTGGACCGACGCCCCGCTCACCTGGATGAACCGGGCCTTCGTCCGCAACTCGTCGAGCGTCGCCGCCCCGACGTAACCCATGCCGGCGCGGACACCGCCGACAAGCTGGAACACGAACGGGGCCAGCGGCCCCTTGTACGGCACCCGCCCCTCGACCCCCTCCGGCACGAGCTTGCCGGCGACCGCTTTGCGGCCCTCCGTCTGCCCGTAGCGGTCGGGCGTGCCGGCCTTCGCCCCGGCGACCATGGCCCCGAGCGACCCCATGCCGCGGTACGACTTGAACGTCCGCCCGCGGTACAAGATCGTCTCGCCGGGCGACTCGGCCAGCCCGGCGAACAGCCCGCCGATCATCACGGCGTTGGCCCCGCCGGCCAGGGCTTTCGTCACGTCGCCGCTGTACCGCACCCCGCCGTCGGCGATGACCGGCACGTTCCGGCCCGTCAGCCCCCGCACCGCGTTGGCGATGGCCGTCATCTGCGGCACCCCCACCCCGGACACGATCCGCGTCGTGCAGATCGACCCCGGGCCGATGCCCACCTTCACCGCGTCGGCCCCGGCGTCGGCCAGGGCCACCGCCCCCTCGGCCGTGGCCACGTTCCCGGCCACCACGTCGATGCGGTACCGCCTCTTCAGCTCCCGCACCGTCTCGACCACGTTCTTGCTGTGGCCGTGGGCGCTGTCCACGGTCAGCAGGTCCACCCCGGCCCGGATGAGGGCGTCGGCCCGCTCGTAGTCGTGGACGCCGACCGCCGCCCCGACCCGGAGCCGGCCGCGGGCGTCTTTACACGCCTGCGGGAAATTTTGCGTCTTGTCGATGTCCTTGATCGTGATCAGGCCCTTCAAACGGTACAGATCGTCCACCAGGAGCAGTTTCTCCACCTTATTTTTCGTCAGCAGTTGCTCGGCGGCGGCGAGCGACGTGTCTTCCGGAGCGGTGATCAGGTTTTCCCGCGTCATCACGTCGGCGATCTTCTGACTGTTGTCCGTGAGGAACCGCAGGTCGCGGCGGGTGAGGATGCCGCGAAGCTGTTTCTCGGGTCCGACGGTGATCGGGATGCCACTGACGTGGTGCGACGCCATCATCTCCCGGGCCTCGGCCACGGTCGCGTCCGGCGACAGCGTCACCGGGTCCACGATGATCCCGTTCTCAGACCGTTTGACCTTTTCGACCTCGCGGGCCTGGTCGGCGGCCGTCAGGTTCTTGTGGATGATGCCGATGCCGCCCTCCTGGGCCAGGGCGATGGCCAGCTCGCTCTCCGTCACCGTGTCCATGGGCGACGACACGAGCGGGATGTTCAGCCGGACGTTCGGAGTGAGCTGGGTTTGCACGTCCACGTCCCGCGGCACCACCTCGGAGTACCCGGGTTCGAGCAGCACGTCGTCGAAGGTGATGCCCTGGGAGGCGATGCGGTCGAGCATACCGGCGGCTCCGGCGACGGGGCGGGGGCGGGAAGGGGGTAGGGCATTGTAGAGCCGCCGCCGCCGCGGACAGAGCCGGGCCGGCCGGCGGGCGGACGGGCACCGCCGGCGGAGCCGGGCGGTCGGGCCGTCGTCCGGTTCGTAGCCCGAAGCGCCAGCGAGGTCCGTGATCTGCCTGGGACGGGAAACGTCCTCGCTCGCGCTTCGGGCTGCGCCCCCCGAACCCGCCGGCAGCGGCTCGTCCGGCGGCCCGCCGCCGCCGCCGCCGAAGCTGGTCGGGCCGTCGCCCGGGTCGTCGGGCGGTCGCCAGTCCGGGTTCTGCCGCAGCCAGTCGGCCACGCTCCGCTCCTCGAAGTGCCGCCGCTGCTCGGGGGTGAGGGCGTTCATCACCCGGGCGTACCGCAGGTGGGTGTCGTCAATGCCCTCAGCCCGGTCGATCCCTTTGTCGCCCTTGCCCCGCGGCTTGAGCCGGTGGCGGTACACGTTGCACCACAGCCGGGCCATGTCGGCGGCGGCCCGGGCCGCCAGCTTGTCGTCGGCGGACCGCAGTTGCCGGCGGAGGGCCAGGGCGCTCTCGGCGAACAGTTCGTGCAGCACCTCGTCGCGGCCGGCGGCGAAGTGGCGGCATTACTCCCTGCGGCTCGTCTTGGCCAGCCGCTGGAGGTCGTCGGCCGGCAGGCCGGCGGCCGTGGCGGCGTGGCCCCAGGTGCCGCCGCGGGCGCGGCACTCGGCGGCGCGGGCCAGCGGCGAGTCGGCGTCGTCCAGCGGCGGGCCTCCCGCAGCGGGTGAATGAGTAAACTTCTGTTCAGTTCGTAAACCCGGATCGGGGAAAGTCAAACCGTGCGGGTAGTTGTCACACGGGGGACATTTGACTTTTTTTGAGTGTGAGTTTAGCCTGAGCGGGTGAAAGCACGCCGAAGGCAGCCACCCCGACTCGGCAGGCGGCGCAAGCTAATACTGAGTTCGGCGGCAAGACGGGCGATGGAGAAAGTGTCCATGACAGATGACCCGACGGAAGTTAAGAGATCGGCTGCACCTTTCGACACGGAGACATGGCACACACTACCGCTCGACGAGGTGGCCCGGCGTCTGCATACCGACGCGGCGCGAGGGTTGACAAATGCCGAAGTGGCTCGACGCCTCGCGCAGCATGGCCCCAACACGCTGGCCCAGGCGCAAGGACGCTCGGCCCTGACGATCTTTGTGCATCAGTTCAAAAGCCTCATCGTGGCTCTGCTGGTCGCGGCTACCGCGGTTGTCTTTGCGATGGACGAAACCATCGAAGCCGCCGCGATCCTGGTGGTCATCGTTCTGAATACCGCCATCGGCTTCCTGACGGAATGGAAAGCCGAGCGGACGTTATCCGCATTACAGAAACAGACCGTGCCGGTGGCCCATGTCATCCGCGAGGGCGTAGAACGACAGATACCTGCGGCGGAATTGGTTCCGGGTGATCTGGTCGTCCTCGCGGCCGGGGCGCGGGTGCCGGCCGACGGCCGAGTCGCCGAGAGCGCTCGATTGCAAATCGAGGAGGCGGCGCTGACGGGTGAATCGCACGCGGTGACCAAGGCGACCAACCCGCTCCCCGACAATGACACTGCCCTCGGGGATCGGCTGAACTTGGCCTTCATGGGCACGACGATCACGGACGGTCGCGGACGGCTCTTGGTCACGGGCACGGGCACCCGGACGGAGATGGGCAAGATCGGCATCTTGATCGACGAGGCGACCACCCGCGATACCCCCCTCGAACAGAAGTTATCGCAACTCGGTCGCCTGCTGATCGCCATCGTGTTGGGACTCTGCGCGGTCATCGTCCTCGCGGGCTGGGTTCGCGGCAACAGCTTCCTGTACATGCTCGAAGTCGGCATCTCCCTGGCCATCGCGGCGGTGCCCGAGGGGCTGCCCGCCGTCGCCACCATGACCCTCGCGTTGGGAATGCAACGGATGGCCCGCTTGCGGGCGGTCGTCCGCCGGCTCCCGGCGGTGGAAACGCTCGGCTCCACTACCGTCATCTGCACCGACAAGACGGGCACGCTCACGAAAAACGAGATGACCGTGAGCGTACTCGTACTCGACGGGCGACGCATCGAAGTCACCGGCACCGGGTACGCGCCGACCGGCACGTTCCAGGACAACGGCACCCCCGTCGATCCGCGCGCCGACGAACACCTCGCCCTCGCTCTCCGCATCGGTGCCCTGTGTAACGACGCCAAAGTCGAATGCAGCGACGGCCGCGTCACCGTTCTCGGCGATCCGACCGAAGCGGCCTTGGTCGTCGTGGCCGAGAAGGCGGGGGCGGGTCCGGCCGCCTTGGCCCCCGACTTCCCGCGCGTTGCCGAGGTGCCATTCGACAGCACGAGTAAGCGCATGGTCACCGCCCACCGGACACCGCAGGGCCTGACTGTAGCTTTCGTGAAAGGCTCGCCTGCCGAGGTTCTCGCCGCGAGTAACTCCGGGGTCCGGGCAGCGGGCGTGACGCCCCTCACGCCGGACGACCGCCGAAGGTGGGACGAGACGAATCAGCAGTTAGCCGGGACGGCGTTACGCGTCCTCGGCCTGGCCTACCGCGAGTTGCCGGACGGCTACGAGGAGGCTGACCTTGTGCGGGGTCTGATTTTCGTCGGCCTGGTCGGCATGATCGACCCGCTCCGGGACGAAGCCAAGGCCGCGATCGCCACCTGTCGTGAGGCCGGTATCCGCTCGGTGATGATCACCGGCGACCAACAGGGGACGGCCGCCGAAATCGCGCGGCAGTTGGGGATCGACCGCGACTCCGAAGGTCGCCCGTTGAAGACCGTACATGCCCGCGAGTTGACTGACCTGGACGCCGCCGGGTGGCAACGGGTCGTGGACGAGTCCGCCGTCTTCGCCCGCGTCTCGCCGAAGCACAAGCTTCAGATCGTCGAGGCGTTGCAAGCGCAGGGGCACATCGTCGCCATGACCGGTGACGGGGTGAACGATGCCCCGGCCCTCAAGCAAGCCGACATCGGCGTGGCCATGGGCATCAAGGGCACCGAGGTCGCCAAGGAGACGGCCGACATGGTCATCACCGACGACAACTTCGCCACTATTGTTGGTGCCGTCGAGCAGGGGCGCATCATCTACGCCAATATCCTCCGGTTCATTCACTACCTCTTCTCCTGCAACTTTGCGGAAATCTTGACGGTGTTCATCGCGATCATGATCGGCTGGCCCTTGCCGCTGGGTGCCCTCCAAATTCTGTGGCTCAACATGATAACGGACATCTTCCCCGCCTTGGCCCTGGCGCTGGAGCCGTCGGCTCCCGACATGATGAAGCGACCGCCGCGAGACCCGAAGGAGTCCTTGCTGCCCCCGCGATTCGTTTGCCTGATCGTCTGGCAAGGTTTGCTTCTCGCAGGGGTCACGCTGCTGACCTTCTTCATCGGCATGCGATGGTACGGCTCGGAAGGCGATGGCCTCCGCCACGCGGTCACGCTGGCGTTCATGACGTTGGCCTTGGCCCAGGTCTTTCACGCCTTCAACGCACGCTCGCAGCGTCGCTCGGCGTTCGACGCCCGCTTGTTCACGAACGGCTGGCTCTGGGGCGCGGTGCTGGTTTGTTCGCTCCTCCAAGTGGCAGCGGTTTACGTGCCGTTATTGCAAACCGTCCTCCACACCGTCCCGCTGACCGCGGCGGATTGGGGAATGATCGCCGGCTGTTCCCTACTGCCAGTGGCCGTCGTGGAGTTAGTGAAGGTCGTGCAACGGCAGGTCGCGCGTTAACCAGTTTGGAGTTCATCGGCCTGGGTGTGCCGCGTTTCGAGGCTGGACTATAAAGGCAACGCCGAACCAAACGCTGCAGCAGCCCGGGGCCGCATGTTCGCATTCTTGGATTCGTTGTCGCTCCAGCGGCCCCGGCTGCTGAGCGGGGTCGTTCGGCGCGGAACCCCGGAGGCACAAGGTATGAGTCTGCTCCTCGCGGCTGTGCTGGCCGGGGTCACTTCCGTCGCAGTGGCGGCCGACCCGCCGGCGAAGGCCGACCTCGTCCCCGCCCTCCAGAAGGGCGGCCACGTCCTGTTCCTCCGCCACCCGCAGACCCACCCCGACCAGGCCGACACCGACCCGCTCAACTTGGACAACGTCTCGGCCCAGCGGCAACTCACCGACGCCGGCCGCGACCAGGCGCGGGCGCTCGGGGCGGCCCTCAAGCGGCTCAAGGTGCCGGTCGGCCGGGTGCTGGCGAGCCAGTTCCACCGCGCCCGGGAGGCGGCCGGGCTGCTCGGCCTCGGCGAGGTCGAGGCGGCACTCGACGTGACCGAGGGCGGCCTGGTGGTGTCACCGGACGAGAACCAGCGGCGGGCGGTGGCCCTCCGCAAGCTGCTCGGCACCGCCCCGCCGGCCGGCACGAACGTCGTCGTCGTCAGCCACCGGCCCAACCTGCAGGACGCTGCGGGCAAGGAGTTCGGCGACCTCGGCGAGGGCGAGGTGGTAGTCTTCCGGCCGCTCGGCGACGGCACGTTCCGGGTGGTCGCGCGGGTCGCCCCGCCGGCCAGGTGGACCGAGTGGGCTGAGTAGCCGGCCGACTGTCTAGGGCGGGCGAATACCGGCCGGCCGCACCGGGCATCGACCGCTGCCTCTGCGTGGGGTAGAGTTTGAGAAAGTCTCCGTCCGACTCGCCCGCCGAGAGCTGATCGCATGACGCCCCGTCGCCGCCTGTCCCGCGGTCGGTTCGCCGTGGAAGAACTCGAACCCCGGTTCGCCCCCGCCCTCACGCTCGGCCTGTTGCCGGGCACCGTCAGCGAGGCGGCCGGGGCGAGCGCGGCCACCGCCACGGTCAGCCGCACCGGCGACCTGTCGGCCGCGCTTACGGTCGCCCTGACCAGCAGCGACACGTCGGAAGCGACGGTGCCGGCGAGTATCACTATCCCGGCCAGGCGTCGGCGACGGTCCCGGTGGTGGCCATCGACGACCCTTGGCTGGACGGCTCGCAGTCCGTTACCCTGATCGCCGCCGTCGGGTCGGCCGCCGTCGGGCTAGACCCCACCTTCGGCACTGGCGGCTACCAGGCGGTACCCCTCAAGTACTCTCTCCAGCCGTCCAGCCCGGATGTGGCGGTGACGGCCGACAGCAAGCTGCTGGCCGCCGCCCAGGGGGTGAGTACCGACTGGGCCGTGAGCCGGGTGCTGGCCGCCGGCGGGCCGGACGCCAGTTTCGGCGGCACCGGCACGGTCGGCCTGACCGTCCCTCGCCCGGTCGGCTGAACGCGAACGGCACCCCCGACAGCACCTACGGCACCGCCGGCTGGGTGGAGGGGCTGTTCCGCACGCTCAACCTGTCCGCCGCCGACGCCGTCCTGCTGCCCGACGGCAAGCTGCTGGTGGCCGTCGGCTACTCGGCCGCCGGGTTCGTCCTGGTTCGGCTGACGGCCGCCGGCCAGCTCGACGGCACGTTCGGCAGCGGCGGGGTGGTGACGGTGGACCCGTATGCCGGCGGCAACGAGCAGATGGGCACCCTGGCCGTCCAGCCGGACGGCAAGATCGTGCTGGCCGGCCAGTACCTGCCGCCGGCCGGCGGCAGCGGGCTGGCCGTCACCCGGCTGTCGGCCGCCGGGGCCTTCGACACCGGGTTCGGCAGCGGCGGGACGCTGCTGGTGGCCCCCGGCAGCTTCGGGGCGTTCACCCGGGTCGAGCCGTACGGGCTGGCCGTCGCCCCGGACGGCCGGCTGGTGGTGGCCGGGCGGATGATCGACAGCGGGTTCAACGGGTCGGTCATGGCCGTCCGGCTGACCGCCGCCGGGGTGTTGGACACGACTTTCAGCGGGGACGGGCTGTTCGCCCAACGGATGACGGCCAGCCTGGACGACCAGATTTACGACCTGGCGGTCCAGCCCGACGGCGGGGTGCTGCTGGTCGGGTCGGCCTTCCTGTCGCCGAACGGCACCGACCTGGCCGTGGCCCGGCTCACCCCGGCCGGCGCGTTCGACCCGGCGTTCGACGGGGACGGCATCTGGACCGCCCCGCCGCTGGCTTCGGTGTTCGAGCAGATGTGGGCCGGCGAGCTGCTGGCCGACGGCCGGCTGGTGGCCCTGGGCGGGTACAACGAGGACATGCGGGTGGCCCGGCTGAACGTCGCCGGGATGGTGGCCGCCGCCACCCTGACCGTCACCGACGACGAGCCGGTTCTGACCCTGACCGTGGCCCCGCCCACGTTCAGCGAGGGGGCCGGGGCGACCGCCGCCACGGGGACTGTCACCCGCACCGGCAGCACCGCCCAGGCGGTGACGCTGCTGCTGTCCAGCAACACCCTCACCGCCGCCACGGTGCCGGCCAGCGTGACCATCCCGGCCGGCCAGACCTCGGCCACCTTCCCGCTGTCGCCGGTGGACGAGGCGGTGCCGGACGGCGACCAGACGGTGACCGTGTCGGCCAGCCTGCCCGGGTCGGTGGCGGCCATCACCGGCCCGTTCACCTACCGCACCTACTCGCCGCCGGTCGGGCTGGTCGGGGCGGTGGCCACCCAGGTGGACGGCAGAATCCTGGTCGCCAGCCGCACCAGCGGCGGGGACTTCATCACCCGCCGGTACAACCCGCTGAGCGGCGGCGGGTTCGAGGTGGACGGCGGCTGGGGCAGCGGCGGGGCGGTCACCACCGACGTGTCCGGCGGCGCCGACACCCCCAGGCCGTCTATGTCTACCCGGACGGCCGGGTGCCGGTGGTCGGCACCGGGCCGAACAACGGGACGACGGATGTGGTGCTCGCCCGGTACACCGCCGCCGGGGCGCTGGACTCGACCTTCGACCAGGACGCCAAGCTCACCCTGGACCTCGGGTCCGGCTTCTACAACGAGGCCTGGGACGTGACCGTGACGACCGCCGGGCAGGTCGTGCTGGGGGTGGCGGTGACGCTCAACGCCACCACGGCCACCATCGACTTCGGGGCCGTCCGACTGAGCGCCAACGGCTCCCGGGACACGGCCTTCGGGACGAACGGGGTGGCGTCGCTGGACTTCGCCGGCCTCGGCGACCGCGGGTTCGCGGTGGCCGTCCAGCCGGACGGCAAGGTGCTGGTGGCCGGCGAGGTGAGCGGGGGCAACGCGGTCGGCACCTTCGGGGTGGTGCGGTTCACCGCGGCCGGGGTGCCGGACGCCACCTTCGGCACCGGCGGCAAGGTGAGCGTGAACCTGACCGGCGACTACGACGGGGCCACCGACCTGCTGCTGCGGCCGGACGGCCGGATCGTGCTGGCCGGGCGGGTCGGCCGGGCCGGCGTGTTCCCGCCGGTGTACGACCCGGCCCTGGTGCAGCTCACCGCCACGGGGGCGCTGGACGCCACCTTCGGGGTGGGTGGCGTCTGCATCCAGAACGATACGACCGGCACCCAGGTGTACGCCCCGGTGCGGGCCGCCGTGCAGGCTGACGGCCGGGTGGTGGCCCTGAGCACCGTCGGGGCCAGCCGGGCGGACGCCACGACCCGGCTGATGCGGTTCAGCCCGGCCGGCGGCCTGGAGAACGCGCAGCTCGGTCCGTTCGGCTCGTCGGTCGGGGTGGACCTGGCCGTGGCCGGCACCGGCGACGTATACGTGGCCTACGCCTACAACTCGACCGGGACGGACGGCTACCTGGACCGCTACACCACCCCCCCCGACGGGGGGGCCGTCGGCCACGGCCACGGTGGTGGTGCGGGACAACGACCCGTTCCAGGCCGTGGCCGACGGCTACGGCGTCACCGGCACCGGCCCGCTGACGGTGGCCGCCGCCGCCGGGGTGCGGGCCAACGACGTGGTCACCCGGCCCCTCAGCCCGACGGCCGAGGTGGTGGCCGCCCCGGCCGTCGGCACCCTGGTGTTGAGCGGCGAAGGGTCGTTCACCTACACGCCGCCGGCCGGGTTCACCGGCACCACCTTTACCTACCGGCTGCAGGACGGGGTGGCCGTCACCGGGCCGGACACCGTGACGCTGCGGGCCAACGCGAACCCGACAGCCGTGGCCGATGCGTACAGCACGGACGAGGACACCCCGCTGACGGTCGGGCTGGTGGCCCCGCCGCCGGCCGCGCTGCCGCTGCGGTTCGGGTTCGACGAGGCCACCGGGCCGGCCGCCAACGGCGGGTCGCTGGCGGCCACCGGCACGTTCGCCGGGGCGGCCGCCCGCACCGCGGCGGCCACCATCGGCCGGTCGGCCGGGGCGGTGGACCTGACCGGGGCGGCCGGCGGGCGGGTGTCGGCCGGCGACCTGGACGCCCTGGACGCGCTCACCGGCCGCACCATCGCCGTGTGGGTGCGGCTGTCCGCCACCCCGCAGGTGGGGGACGTGATCGCCCAGGACTGGGATCCGACCACCAGCCCGCTGCCGCCGGCCGGCACCGTCGGCTGGGAGCTACTGGTGACGGCCGTCACGGGCGGGGTGACGGTCAGCTTCCGACTCAACCGCTCGCTCGGCGACCAGACCCAGTCGCTCACCCTGCCCCTGGCCCTGCCGGCGGGGGCGGTCGGCGGGTGGGTGTTCCTGGCCGTCCGGGTGGACCCGGCGGACGACCTGGGCGACCCGGCCGGGGCGGCGGTGGAGGTGCTGGCCGGCACCCCGACCACCTTGCTGGCCTCCAGCGCAAGGCGTACATCACCCTGCCGGTCGGCGGGAACGACGCCCCGCTCACCCTGGGCGGGTCGGCCTACGATACGGCCGAACTGTCCCCGCAGGCGTACTACGACGAGCTGCGGGTGTACGACCGGCCCCTCACCCGGGCCGAGCTGGAAACCCTGCGGCTGACGACCTCCGCCCAGGTCGGGGTGCTGGCCAACGACACCGACGCCGACCCCGGCGACGGGTCGTTCACGTACACCCCGCGGCGGGACTTCTTCGGCACCGACACCTTCACCTATGTGGCCTCCGACGGGGCCGCTCAGACCGACCCGGTGACGGTGACGATCACCGTGCGTGAGCGGAACTTCGCCCCCACGGCCCAGCCCGACACCTACACCCTGGACGAGGACGCGGGGCTGTCGTTCGACATCCCGGCCGGCACCGTCGGCGAGTACCGGCTGGGCATGGTCAGCGAGCCGGGCGAAATCCTCGGGCGGGGCTAGACGTTCGCCCTGGCCCCGCCGACGTACACCTTCCGCGGGTCACAGGTGAGCGGGTACTCGGTGGGGTCGGTCGAGGTCAACCACCCGACCGACAGCCAGCAGTCGTGGGACGTGCAGATCGCCTCCCGGTTCGGGCTGGACTTCGCCACCGGGGCTTACCCAGACGCCACCAACGACTTCTCCTACGGAGCCGGGTTCGAGCGGCCGTACCTGAACGTGTCCAAGCGGCACGCCACCGTCACCACCCGGTTCAGCGAGTACACCGTCCGCCAGATCGAGTACGTCGGCAACATGCTCACCCGGCTATCCCTCGACTTCGTCCAGCGAACCGGCCCGGCCAGCCCGGCCCTCCGCGGACAACTGCGGTACAACTACCTGCCGGCGTCGCCCCGGCTGCTGTTCAACGACTCCGACCCGGACGGCGACACCCTGACGGCGGTGCTGCTGACCGGGCCGGCCAACGGCACCCTGGTACTCGACCCGAACGGGACGTTCCAGTACACCCCCAACCCGGACTTCTCCGGCACCGACTCGTTCACCTACCGGGCGTTCGACGGCCGGCTATACAGTGCCCCGGCCACGGTGACGCTGACCGTCCGCCCGCGGCCGGACGTGGTCGGCGGCCCGGAGGTGAACGGCGGGGCCGTCCAGCGGTCGTGGGTGACGCAGGTGGCCCTGACCTTCGACACCGCCCTGGACACGGCGCTGGCCCAGCAGGCCGGGGCGTTCACCGTCCGCCGGGTGGCCGACGGGGCGACGGTCGGCACCGTCACCGCGACGGCCGTGGTGGCCAACGGGCAGACGCGGGTGGCCCTGACGTTCGGCGGGGCGAACACCGAGAGCGGGTCGCTGGCCGACGGCCGGTGGATGGTGGTGGTGAAGAAGAACTTCGTCCGCACGCCGGCCGGGGTGGGGCTGGCGGCCGACTCCACCAGCCCGTCGTTCCACCGGCTGTTCGGCGACACGGACGGCGACCGGGACGTGGACAACGGCGACTTCGTGCGGTTCCGGCCGGCCCTCGGGGCGCCGGCCAACTACCGGGCCGACCTGGACTGGGACGGCGACGGGGACATCGA
>JAYVUZ010000276.1:0-3635 GCA_043787415.1 Fimbriiglobus sp.
TGTCGGAGGGCTGATCCGCGCTTCGGGCTGCGATCTGGAAACACCGCGAGCCACGCCGATTGGCGTGGCTCGCGTGCGGAAAGTCCGGGCCGGGGGTGAGTGGGGGTGCCCTGAGCTGCACCCTCCCGCGCTTATGGCTGCTGCTTTCGCCCTGACCAGGTTCACCCGTTCAGGTCAGTCAGGCCCCCACCCCCCGCGGCCCGTCCCCCTATTTCTTGGTCTGGCCCCGGGCGAAGATGCTCGCCACGAAGGTCAGGATGTCCGTCGCACTCGAATCATTGTAGCCGTAGTTGCGGATGAGTCGAGCCTTCACCACGTCGATCTTCTCCTGCGTGGCCCGGTCCACCACGTTGCTCACCAGCGAGGTCAGCTTGATCGAGTCCTTCTGGTCCTCGAACAGTTTCAGTTCCAGCGCCTTCTGGAGTCGCTCGTTCGTTTTGTAGTCGAATTTCTTGCCATCAATGGCCAGGGCACCGATGTAGTTCATGATCTCCCGACGAAAGTCATCTTTACGGCCTTCGGGGATGTCGATCTTCTCCTCGACCGACCGCATCAGCCGCTCGTCCGGCTCTTCGTACCCGCCGGTGTAGCGGTTGCGGACCTTCTCCCGCTGCGTGTACGCCTTGACGTTGTCGATGTAGTTGCCGCACAGCCGGGTCAGGGCCTCCTCGTCGGCGGCGATGGCCCGCTGCACCTCGTTCTTGACCACGTCCTCGTACTCCTCCCGCACCGCGCTGAGCAGTTCGCGGAAGTGCCGGTACTGCTCCTCGTCCTTGATGAGCGCGTGGTGCCGCAGGCCCTCGTCCAACTGCTTCATCACCATGAACGGGTTGATGTTGTCCTCGTCCGGGTGGGCGACCAAGGCGTTCGAGATTTTGTCCTGGATGTACCGGGGGCTGATCCCCGTCATGCCCTCGTTCACCGCGTCCCGCTTCAGCTCGATGACGTTGTCCTCGGTGAACCCGGGCATGGTCTTGCCATTGTATAGCTTGAGCTTCTGCATGAGCGTCAGACTGGCGTGCTTCGGCGGATTCAGCCGCGTCAGCACGGCCCACATGGCCGCCACCTCGACGGTGTGCGGGGCGATGTGCTTGCCCTTCACCTTCTCCGGGGTGTAGTCCTTCTCGTAAATCTTCACCTCGTCGCGGAGCCGGGTGACATACGGGATGTCGATCTTCACCGTCCGGTCCCGCAGCGCCTCCATGAACTCGTTGCTCTGCAGCCGGCGGTACTCCGGCTCGTTGGTGTGGCCCAGAATGACCTCGTCGATGTCCGTCTGGGCGAACTTCTTCGGCTTGATCTTGTGCTCCTGCGACGCCCCGAGCAAGTCGTACAGGAAGGCCACGTCGAGCTTCAGCACCTCGATGAACTCGACGATCCCCCGGTTCCCGATGTTCAACTCGCCGTCGAAGTTGAACGCCCGCGGGTCCGAGTCGCTGCCGTACTCGGCGATCTTCCGGTAGTTAATGTCGCCCGTCAGCTCGGTGCTGTCCTGGTTCTTCTCGTCCTTCGGCTGGAAGGTGCCGATGCCGATGCGGTCCTTCTCACTCAGCACCAGCCGGTACACTCTGATCTCGCCGCGGAGCATGGCCAGCCAGTCGCCGTCGTACTTGGCCAGCCGGGTTTTGTACTCGAACCGGCTGTACGGGCACAGGTCGCCCTTGATCTTGATCGGGTAGGCGTGGTCGGCCGCCTGCTCGTTGAGCATCCCCAGCAGTTGGCCGCGGTGCTCCTCCTGCACCAGTTGCAGCGGCTCGCTGTGCATCGGGTCTTTGGCCCACGTGCCGTCGTCGTTCTTCCAGGAGAAGCTGTACAGCGCCCCGGCGTCGGTCCGGCTGTACTCCTCCAGGCCCCGTTTCAGCAGCCGGGCGATGGTGGACTTGGCCGACCCGACCGGGCCGTGCAGCAAGATCACCCGCCGCTCGGTGCCGTACCCGAGGGCGGCACTCTTGAACGTGTTCACCAGTTGCATGAGCGGCCGGTCGAGGCCGTAGATGCCGTCGGCGTGCCGCGTCGCAAACTCGGTGAAGAACTTGTACCGGGTGAGCTTGTCCTTGTTCTCGTAGATGTCCTCGGTGCCGTGCGACAGGATCATGTCGTACAGCCGCTGGAAGGCCGTCCGGGTGGCGGCCGGGGCGTCCAGCACGATCTGGAGGTATTCGTCGAACGACCCCTCCCAGTTGAGCTTCTTGTAGTCGGTCAGGTCGAGCTGCTGGCGGATGCCGTCGAGCAGCGTCTGGGCAGTCGGCATGGTGTCACCTCGTGGCTGGGGCGGGCCGGCCGCCGCACGGGGGTTGTATTCGTCCGGACGGCGGCCGTGCCAGGGGGTGGTCGGCCGCGACAGGCTCTGCCAGGGCGTGAGAGGCCGTCACATTCTACGCCGCTTGACGCGCCGACCACAAGCGAAAGGTGGCCCGGCGCAAGCACGGCCGCGGAACCGCTTCTACGGTTGGGATGGACGGCGGTCGGCCGGTGGGCCAAGATGCCGTCCCCGGGGGTCAAGGAGTGAACGCCGTGCGGAACTTGCTGTCGCTCGTCGGGCTGGTGGTCGTGCTGTTCCTCGGGGTCGGCTGGTACTGCAACTGGTACACGGCGAAGATACTGGCTGGCACAGACGGCCGCCTGAACGTTTCGTTCGACGTGGACCAGAAGAAGGTCGGGATGGACGTGGACACGGCCACCGACAAGGTGGGCAAGTTCGTGTCGGCCCACACCAAGGTGGAGCCGCCGGCCGTCGCCCCGGCCGAGTTCGTCGGCCCGCCGGCCCCGCCGGCCGGGTGGAAGTCGCCGACCGCCCGCTGATGGGTGCGGTGGCGGCCCGAGTCATCGTCTGCCGGCCGGCGGGTTCATCCGCCGGGCTGAGTTCGCCTGGACATGCAACCCGCACCTCGGCTGCTCCTTGTGTCCGGCCTGCCTAGTGTTAGCGACCCGTACCATTCGGCCGAACGCTCTCAGGCCCTCACTCGTGGCATTCCGAGAACGGCGGTTCCACACCGGCCGCGGCTGGTGGTGCAGACCCGTAGTCCGCTGGTGGTGCGGGACATCCACCTGCTGAACCAACTGTCCACGGTGCGGGTGGACGTGTCCCTGCCGACCGACTGCGACGGCGTGCGGAGGCGGTTCGAGCCGAAGGCCCCACCGCTGATAGCCTGCTGGCTGGCGCACACCGATCTGGCGGCGAGCGGGTGCCGGTGGGGGTGTGCGTCACGCTGCCGGTGCGGGAGGCCCCGCGGTTCGCCGACCGCATCGCCTCGCTGAAGCCGGCCGTGGTCGCGACGCACGAGTTCCACGCGGCGAAGGGGTTCGGGGCGGACACGTCGCCCGAGGCCGTGCGGCTGCGGGACGAGTTGCGGTGGGGTGGCGACGAGTATCGGCGGTTCGTCGAGGCGCTGGGCGAGCGGGTGACGGTGTACGAGGGGGAGGTCGGGTTCTTCCCGCCGGGGTGGCGGCGACCGCTGGATAGGATGTGTGCGTTCGGCCTGGCACCCTGTTCGGAGCCGTTGGCGACATGCCTGAGAGGGTGTCCAAAAGCTACGATCCAGTCGGTTTGAGGCGGCGGACCATCAGCCCGATCATGGCCGCGGTGACGAACGCCTGGGTACTCTGGCACGTCCGCTCGTAGTCCTTCGACAGCC
>JAYVUZ010000277.1:0-24434 GCA_043787415.1 Fimbriiglobus sp.
GGACGATATTCTAAGCGAGAAGATATCGTCCCTCGCTCGCGCTTCGGGCTACGAACCCACCGATCACCAACCAGAAGCTGACACTATCGTTTCGGGCCGACGGCCAACGGCACGAACACCGGCGGCAACCCTTCCTCAGCAGCCGCATCGTTCAGCTTCGCCAGCGGGCCAGACACGACTGCCCCGAACTCGTCCACCAGTTCATCCAGCCGCTTACGGCAGGCCGCCGCCTCGGCGGTCATGGCCGCCGTCGGTCGTAGGTCGCCGCTCGTCACGTTGGCCAGCGTGAACGACAGTTGGCTGTACAGCATGGCACCGCCACGGGCCGAGAAGATGTCGTACACCACCTTCGCCTTCGGGTTGTGGAGTTTGCCCTCTAACTCGGTCAGCGTCTTGCCGACGGCCGCCGCCGCCTTCAGGTCGGCCGGGCCGGCCGGGTGGTCCTTGAGCAGTTCCTTCCGCATTGCCAGCTGCTTCTGCACTGCCCGCAGGCGGGCCACCGTCTTCGTCAGCCGGGTGATGTCATCGCGAACCGACAGGGCCAGCGTCTCCTGTTCGGCCAGCCCGTCGGCCTTCGACCGCGGGTCCGGTCGCACCTCGAACGGCTGGGTGACGGTCTTGCCGGCGGCCGTCAGCGTCAGGTTGTACTTGCCCGGGACGACCGGCACCCCATGCCCGGCGTTGCCAGCGTCCACCTTCGCCCCGGGGATCACGTCCGCCCCCTGGTGGGTCAAGTCCCACACGAACTTGTTCAACCCGGCCGCCGCCTCGAACTCCCGCTTCGGCGGGCCGTCGTCATCCTCGCCCGCCTCGGCCACCTTCGCCTTGCCGGTGTAGCTGACCACCGGCTTGCCGGCGGCGGTGGTGACGACCACCGTCACCGGCGACTTGCCGGGGGCCTCTTTCAAGTGGAACCAGGCGACCGCCCCCGCCGGCGGGTTGTCGGTGCCCGGCTCGCGGAACCGGCCGACGTTGCCGGCCCCGGGAAACTGCCACCGCGTCGCCGGGGCAACCGGCCACAGGTGGGCGACCGCGTCGGCCGGGGCCGGCCGCCGCACCGTTGCCAGGTCGTCGAGGATCCAGAGGCTCCGGCCGTGGGTGGCCACCACCAGGTCGTCGCCCTTTACTTGCAGGTCGTGGACCGGCACCGTCGGCAGGTTGTGTTGGAACTTCTGCCACGTCTTGCCGGCGTCCCGGGACAGCATCACCCCGCGCTCGGTGCCGAGGTACAGCAGGCCCTTCCGCTTCGGGTCTTCGCGGACCACGTTGGCGTGAACCCCCGGGTCCAACCCGGCGGTGATCGTCTGCCACGTAGCGCCGAAGTCCTCGGTCCGCCAGACGTGCGGGCGGAAGTCCCCTTGGCGGTGGTTGTCCACCACCAGGTACGCCGTGTCGGCGGCGTGCGGCGACGGCTCGACGCACTCGACCGTGCCCCAGTCCGGCAGGTCCGGCACGTTGGCCGTCACGTCCACCCACATCTTGCAGTTGTCGCGGGTCAAGTGAACCCGGCCGTCGTCGCTGCCGGCCCACAGCAGGCCCTTCTCGGTCGGGTGTTCGGCCAGCGCGAAGACGGTGCAGTACGTCTCGGCGCCGGTGTTGTCCCCGGTGATCGGGCCGCCGCTCCAGCCCTGCTTCCGCTTGTCGTTGCGGGTCAAGTCGGGGGACACCACGGCCCACGTCTCGCCGCTGTTCGTGGTCCGGACGATCACGTTGCCGGCGTGATACACCGTCCCCTTGTCGTGCCGGCTGGCGACCACCGGGGCCGTCCACTGGAAGCGGTACTTGTGCTTGGCCGGGTCGATGCCGGACGGGTTGTACTGGGCCGCCGACACGTTGAGCGTCTGGCCGGTGCGGCGGTCGAACCGGGTGAGGATGCCGCCGTACTCGCCGGCCCACACCACGTCCGGGTTGCCGGGTTCGCTGACCACGTGCCCGGCCTCGCCGCCGCCGACATTGGTCCACTCCGGCAGGTGGATGCGGCCCCGCAGGCTGCGACTCGGGCCGCTGGCCGTACCCAGGTCTTGCATCGCCCCCATAACGTGGTACGGCGAACGGTCGTCGGCGTGGACGTGATAGAACTGGGTGATTGGTAGTGGTGGGGCGTGCCAGGTCTTGCCGCCGTCCAGGGTCAGGTCCACCCCGCCGTCGTTCGAGTCGATCATCCGCTCGGGGTTGGTCGGGTCGATCCACACGTCGTGGTGGTCGCCGTGGTGGCAGCCCCGCACGACCTGCACCGTTTTGCCACCGTCGATGGACTTCAGCAGCGGCACCTGCGGCAGGAACAGCACGTCCGGCTGGGTCGGGTGGACGGTGACGGTCGAGTAGTACCAGGCCCGCTGCCGCACCACCCGCTCGCCGTTGACCAGTACCCACGACCGGCCGCCGTCGTCCGACCGGAACAGCCCGCCCTTGTCCGCCTCGATGACCGCGTACACCCGGTCCGACCGGCTCGGGGCGACGGCCACCCCGACCCGGCCCCACGGCCCGGCCGGCAACCCGTTGTCCGCCTGGCCCTTCTTCAGTGACACCCAGGTGTCACCGCCGTCCCGGCTCACCCGCAGGTCGGACCCGGGGCCGCCGCTGGTCAAGTCCCACGGCCGGCGGCGGGCCTGCCACAGCCCGGCGAAGATGACCCGCGGGTTGTGCGAGTCCAGGGCCACGTCGCTGGCCCCGGTGTCGGCGTCGACGGCCAGCACCTGCTGCCAGGTGGCCCCGCCGTCGGTGGTGCGGTACACGCCCCGCTCGGGGTTGGCCGCGAACGGGTTGCCCAGCACCGCGGCGAAGCACACGTCGGCGTTCTTCGGATGCACGGCCAACGCACCGATCTGGCCGACCTGTTTCCAGACGTGCTTCCAACTGCGCCCGGCGTCGTCGCTTTTGAAGAGGCCAGCTCCGGGGGACACGTTGCCGCGGATGTTGGCCTCGCCGGAGCCGACGTACACCACGTTCGGGTCGCCCGGGGCGACGGCGATGCTCCCGATGCTGGACGTGGGCTGGTCGTCGAACACCGGCTTCCACGACAGGCCACCGTCCACCGACTTCCACACCCCGCCGCTAGCGGTGGCCGCGTAGTACGTCAGCGGGTCGCCGGGCACCCCACAGGCGCGGCTCACCCGCCCGCCGGCATGCGGGCCGACGAGGCGGTATTTGAGGGCGGCGAACTCGGGCGGGTCGGCGGCAACGACGGGCGCGGCGACGAACAGCAGGGCGAGGGCAGAACGCATCAGTGTCAACCCAGGCGGGGTGGCGAAGATGCGTTAAGTTTAGCATTTGCGCCCGGCCGACGCGAACAGAACTGGCGACAGCCGGCTATCCCTCGCCGCCGTACTCGTCAAACTCGGACCCAGTCCGCGGTCTGACCCGCCGCGCACGGGGAACGGGCGGCCGGTACGGCCCCTGATACCCGGCCCGCCAACCGCCGTACCTCGCCTCAACCGCCTTCCGCACCAGCTCGGCCGCCGGGGCGCCCGTAGCAGCGGCTAGGTCGCCCAGACGGGCGGCCGTCTCGTCGCTCAACTCGAACCGGACGAAGTGGGGCATCGATCGCCCTCCGGAGACGCGGGCAACTGAAACCATACCCGTCTCACCGGGCAAAAGAAAGCCACTCCGCACGGAACTGCTGCCGAACGGCTGTACCGGCAGGGGAGCCGGGCGCTCGGCGGAAGTGGGCCGGCTGGGGGAGCTGGTCAGCCGTTGATGACCGTGTCGAACCCGTGCCGCAACTCGTCGTAGCTCTGCGGCCGCTCGTCCGGGTGCTTGGCCAGCATCCACAGGCACAGGTCGCTCACCAGTGGCGGCACCACCGGGTTGCGGTCGCTCGGCGGCACCACCGGGCTGCTCATGTGCTGGAAGATCATCTGGATGCGGTTGCGGGCGTCGAACGGCAGCCGGCCCGTGAGCGCCTCGTAGAAGCTGACGCCCAGCGAGTAGATGTCCGCCCTCAGGTCCACCAGGCTGGCGTCCCGGGCCTGCTCCGGCGCCAGATACGCGGCCGTGCCGGCCAGCTCCGGCCCCTGCTGCTCGCGGTTGGCTTGGAGGACCGCCGCCTTGGCCAGCCCGAAGTCGATCAGCTTGACGATGCCGTTCGGCCCGACCAGCACGTTGTCCGGCTTGATGTCCCGGTGCACCAGCCCGGCACGCCACACCGCCCCGAGGGCTTCCACCGTCTGCGAAGTCAGGTACACGGCCCACTCGACCGGCAGCGCCCCGCCGGTGCGGACCAGCTCGCCCAGCGGCCGGCCCTCCACGAACTCGGTGACGAGGTACGGCCAGCGGGGGTCCATGCCGAAGTCGATGAACCGCACCACCCGCGGGTGCTTCACCCGGGCCAGGCAGCTCGCCTCCGTCCGCATCTGGGTGAGCGCCGCCGGCCGGTCGAACACGTTCTGCCAGTTGACGATCTTCAGGGCCACCGGGCACTGGTTCGACTCGTCCCAGCCGCGGAATACGACGCACGACACGCCCGCCCCGAGCCGGTCCTGGAGGCGGTAATGGTCGAGCAGGTCGCCGGTCTCCGGCGGCGGGGCCGTCGGCGCGTCGTCGTCCCCGTACGGCGGCAGCTCCCGGTCCGGGTGGTGCCGGACCGTCTGCGTGCCGCCCCCGCTGCGGATGGTGTCGGACACCCCGGGGGCGGCAGGAGCGACAGGTTTGGGGTCGGGGTGGGTCATGGGCGGCGCACGAACAGGACGGCACTCAGTAGGCTAGCACACGCCGTACAACCGCGACAGCTTTTCCCGCAGGCCCGTCAGGAACGGTTCAGGCGACAACTCAACCCCGGTCGCCTGCCGACACAGCTCCGCGGCCCGGTAGCGGCGGCCGTGACCGTGGACGTTGGTCCGCAGCCAGTCCAGCAGCGGGCGAAAGTCGCCGGCGGCGACGCTGGCGTCCAGCGTGTCGGCCCCCAACTGGGCGGTCGCGGCCCGCATCAACTGCGCGGCCAACAGGTTGCCGAGGGTGTAGGTCGGGAAGTAGCCGACGCCGCCGAAGCTCCAGTGGATGTCCTGCAAGCAGCCCTCGCGGTCGGTCGGCACCGCCAGCCCGAGGTACGCCCGCACCTTCTCGGCCCACGCCCCCGGCAAGTCCGCGACGGCCAGCGAGCCGTCGAGCAAGGCCAGTTCCAGCTCGAACCGCAGGGCGACGTGCAGGTTGTACGTCGCCTCGTCGGCCTCGACCCGAATGAGCGACGGCCGCACGGCGTTGACCGCGAGTTCCCACTGGTCGAGCGTAACGCCGACCGTCGCGGCGGGAAACGCCTGCCGGAGTCGGGGGAAGAAGTGCCGCCAGAAGGCCCGGCCGCGGCCGACCTGGTTCTCCCACAGCCGGGACTGCGACTCGTGGACGCCGAGCGAGCAGTACGCCCCGCACGGGCTGCCGAATTGGTCGGCCGGCAGGCCCTGCTCGTACATCCCGTGGCCGGCCTCGTGCAGCACGCCGAAGAACGCCTCGTTGAACGCCCGCGGTTTGTACCGGGTGGTGAGCCGGCAGTCGCCGGGGCCGAACGCCGAGCAGAACGGGTGGGCGGTGGTGTCCAGCCGGCCGGCGGCGAAGTCGAACCCGACGGCCGCCGCCGCCGACTCGGCGAACAGCTTCTGCCGGTCGGTCGGCCAGTCGCGGGCGAGAACGTCGGGCGGTGTCACCCCGCTGTCGGCGACCGCCTTCACCAGCGGGGCCAGGTTACGCGTCAGCCCGGCGAACAGCGGCGTCAGCTCGGCGGCGGTGCAGCCGGGTTCGTACTCGTCAAGCAGGGCGTCGTAGCGGTGCCCCGTCCAGCCGACGGCGTCCGCCTCTTCGCGCTTCAACCGCATCACCGCTTCGAGGTGGGGGCGGAACAGCGGGAAGTCGTTCGCCGACCGTGCCGTTTGCCAGGCCTGCTGGGCGGCCGTCGTCACCTTCGCCAGCTCCTCCACCAGTCGGGCCGGCAGCTTCACCGCCCGGTCGTGGCCGTGCCGCAGCTCGCGGACGTTGGCCGCCTCCACCGACCCCGGCTCGAACGGCGAGGCCTCGCAAGTCGCCAGCAGTTCGCCGAGTCGCGGGGCGGTGGCCCGCTCGTGGGCCAGTTTCGCCAGCAGGGCCAGTTGGTCGCCGCGGAGGTCGGCCCCGGCGTCCGGCATGTACGTCTGCTGGTCCCAGCCGAGCACGGCGGCGCAGCTCTGGAGCAGGGTCAGTTCGCGGGCGTGGCGAAAGAGTTCAGGGTAGGCGTCGGTCATGACTCTTTTGTAGGGTGGTGCCGAGTCTTCGAGGCCCACCTTCCCCACTACGGCAGTAGGTCGGCGACAGTGATGCTGGCCTGCGGGGCGGCCAGCGGCGACACGCCGTCCGTCGGGCCGAGGATGAGCCGGGTGCGGTAGGCGAACCCACGAGCGGCGGCCGGGTCCGGCTGCAGGTCGCGGAACACCAGCAGTTGCCGGCCGTTCAGGTCGAGCACCCAGTAGTCGGCGATGCCGCCCTCGGCGTACAGGTTCGACTTCTCGCCGCGGTCGTAGGCCAGGGTCGAGTCCGACACTTCGACCACCAACAGCGCCGTCCCGGGCTGGTTGCGAACAGTCCGCGGCGTGCCCGGCACGACGGCTAGATCGGGCACCGGGTCGGTGTCGAGCGACAGGTCCAATGCCATCTCGTGGCGCACCCAAAAGCTGCTCCCGAACGCGACTGCCAACGCTGCTCGGGTCAGCTCGGAGGCGGAGTTGTGGTCCGGGTTCGGGGCGGGCATCTCCAGAATCTCCCCGTCCACGAGGATGACGTTCCGCCCCTCGAACACGCCGGCGTCGCAGGTGGCGTGGAACTCGTCGGTGGTCCAACGGAGCCGCGGCGGGGCACCCACCGGCGGCGTCAGGACTACAGTCATGTCACACCTCCAACGTCGAGTGTACCGTCAGCTTTTGCCCAGGGCGAGGTCGAGCGCTCAGCAGCCGCGGGCGTGCGGGCCGGTGCCGCGGAGGTGGGCCAACAGGTCGGCGGCGTCGCACCCGGCGTCTTCCACGGCGTCGGCCAGGATCGGGATTTGGTCGAAGGCGCGAGCGGCGTAGATGCTGGCGGCGATGGGTTCGACGGTGGGCGTTCGCCAGCGCGGATCGAACACCCACGACATCGGCCGGCCAGAGATGTCGGTCAGCAACTTGTCGTGTGCTGACTGCTCCGCTGCCGCACCCGGGCCGTCACTCCGGTCGCGGGCTAGTTCGACCAACTGACGGCGGATGTCCGAGTAGTTTGACCCGGTCCGATAGGTGTAGGTCAGATGCCGTGCAGCCTCCGCTAACCGCCCGCCGTCTGGCACCGCCCGCCGCGCCGTCCATAGGTCGCCTTTCGTCGCCTCCAGTTCAGCGAACCGTTCGACCGCCTCGACGGCCGCCCGTTCGGTGGCGGACAGCTCGTCCCAGTAGCGACGCAGGCAGGCGACGCCGTACAGATACGCCCGCCGCTCGGCCGGCCAGTCGTTCGTCGCCATGTTGCCCCCGAAAACGTCACCGCCCCACCCGGGCGGGTGGGGCGGTGCGATTGTCAGTGCTCGCCGGGCATCAGCCCAAATTCATCGAGATCAGGAACTCGGCGTTGCTCTTGGTCTTCTTGGCCCGGTTAATGAGCAGCTCCATCGCCTCGGTCGGGTGCATGTCGGCCAGCACCCGCCGCAGGATGGCGATCTTGGCCAGCTCGTCCGGGTGCAGCAGCAAGTCCTCCTTGCGGGTGCCGCTGCGGTTCACGTCTAGGGCCGGGTACACCCGCTTCTCGACCAGCCGCCGGTCCAGGTGCAGCTCGCTGTTGCCCGTCCCCTTGAACTCCTCGAAAATCACATCGTCCATCCGGCTGCCGGTGTCAATCAGGGCCGTGGCCAGGATGGTCAGACTGCCGCCCTCCTCGACGTTCCGGGCGGCGCCGAAGAACCGCTTGGGCTTCTGCATGGCGTTGGAGTCGAGGCCGCCGGACAGCAGCTTGCCGCCGCCGGGCGCCTCGGTGTTGTGGGCGCGGGCCAGCCGGGTGATCGAGTCCAGCAGGATGACCACGTCCCGCTTGTTCTCCACCATCCGCTTGGCCTTCTCCAGCACGATCTCGGAGATGTGGATGTGTTCCTCCGGCGGCTCGTCGAACGTACTGGCCACCACCTCGGCGTTCACCCCCTGCACCAGCTTCTGCATCTCCGTCACTTCCTCCGGCCGCTCGTCCACCAGCAGCACGAACACGTAGCTGTCCGGGTGATTCGTCATGATGGCGTTGGCCATCTTGCTCAGCAGGATGGTCTTGCCGGTCCGCGGCGGGGCGACGATCAGCCCCCGCTGGCCCTTGCCGATGGGCGTCACCATGTCCACGATCCGCATGGACAGGTCGCCGTCGGCGGTTTCGAGCCGCAGCCGCTGGTTCGGGTGCAACGGGGTCAGGTCTTCGAAGTTGGTGACCCCGGCCCCCTCGTCCGGGTGTTTGCCGTTCACCAGCTCGATCTGCATCAGGGCGAAATTATCCTGGTTCTCGATGGGCAGCCGGATCGGCCCCTCGACGATCAGACCCGTTCGCAGGCTCATGCGACGAATCTGGCTCGGCGACACGTAGATGTCTTCCGGGCTGGCAAGGTAGTTGTGGGCCGCGCTCCGCAGGAAACCGTAGCCGTCCGGCAGCACTTCGAGGGTGCCGCTGCCGCGGACCACTTCGCCCCGCTCGATCTGCTTCCGCACGATGCCGACGATGAGCTGTGCCCGGGTCATGCCGGTGTGTTCGCGGATGCCGTGGGCCTCGGCGAAGTTGAACAGCTCCGGCATCGGCATCCGGTACAGGTCGTCCAGCCGGCTGCCGGCGGGCCGCGGCCGGGGAGCCGGGCGATCACCCGGTGGCGGCATCGGCCGCATCGGCGGAGGGTCGATCGGCCGGGCGTTGGGCCGCTCACCCTGGGGAGACATCGGCCGCGGCAACGGCGGGCGGGGCGGCTGGGGCGGTGGCCGTTCGGCCATCGGGGCTGCGGGCCGATCGGCAACCGGAGCGACCGGCCGCTCGACGACCGGAGCGGGTCGTTCGATGACCGGGGCAGGCCGCTGGGCCGGCGGCGGTACGGGCCGCTCGACGACCACCGGCGGGGGCGGTTCCGGGGCGGGTGTGGGTGCCGGCCGCTCGTCGACCGCCACCGACGGGGCGACGGGGGCCTCGGCCACCACGGCGGCGGCGGCCTTGCGGGGCATGGTGGCCCGCTTGCGGGTAGTGGCGGGCCGTTGCGGCCCCTCGACGCTCTGAGCGTCCGGCATGACATCAGTCCTTGGCGAAGTGAATGCGCACGGGCTGCGATGCCGAACGGCGTCAGCCGGCCGGCGGAGCTACCTGTTGGGATGGAAACCAGTCCGACCGAACCACGACGTTCACGGTGCGAAACCCGCTAGTGGAACCCTCGCTCCCCGCCGGTCGGCGTCGCGGCTCTTCGCAGGGAAGGCGGCCACAACTGGCAACTCGGTCGGGTGGGGTCAAGACGCAAGCCACACGAAACTGCGTGGGCGCTGCGAAGACACGGGCGGCGGTCAGCCCCCCGTTTAGCGAAGTATAGCGGCAACGCGGCCAGAATCCAGCCGATTCTGCCCGACTGTGCCCGCGACTCCGGCACCATCACCGGCCGATTCGGACCGCCACGCGGATCACGCCCAGCAGCGAATCGTCGCCCGGGGGAGCGTCCTGGCCGAGTTCCCGCACCATCACCCCGCCCAGCCCGGCAGTGCGGGCGAACTCGACCTTCCGGCGGACGGTGGCCGGGCCGTTGAACGCCAGCCCGCCAGCCCCGTCCGCCTCGGGAGTGAGCCGGTGCTTGAGGACTATGTCCCGGTAAGCCATCACCTCGCCCTTGCCGCCGGTCGGCCGTAGAAGGGTAGCCCGAGGTTGAGCTTGCCGGCCGGCACACCCCCGGCTATTGTGGGCCGTCACGTCGGCCTGGGCGGCGTCGAAGGTGGCTTGCACCCCGGCGTGGTGGTAGGCCATCAGGTTGACCCAATTGACGGCCGCCACCCCCTCCAGCGGCAGGTGCTGCCAGCCGGCGGCGGCCACGGACAGCACCAGCCCATAGGCGTCGAACGCCGCCCGCACGGCCGCCAGCAGCCGGCCGTAGTCGGCCTGCTGGGCGGCGTCGGCCGGGTGTTCCCAGTCGATGTCGATGCCGTCCAGCCGATCGCCCAGGCACACCCGTAGCGAGGACTTGGCGAATGCCGCCCGCCGGCCCGGGTCGGCGGCCACGGCGGCGAGCCGGGCCGACCGCTCCCACCCGCCGACGCACAGGACGAGCCGCACCCGTTCGCGGGTCTTGAACGCCCGCAGGGCGGCCCACGGCACCGCCGTCAGTCGGGAGCGGTCCAGTCCGCCGTCGGCCGCCGGCTCGGCCGAGAACACCACGAAGTCGGTCAGCCCGCGGGCGGCGCGGAGGTCGTACCCGGCGGCCCGGTAGTCCGGTAGTCCGGCAGGTAGCCGACCACCCGCACTTCGGCCGGCGGGCCGAATGTTGCCGCGAGACACACGGCCAGTACGACGCTCATCCACGCTCTCCCACACGGGCGGATCGGCCCCGACGGCTGAACGTCCCACTCCCACGCCGCGGGCTACGAACCCCGGTCGCCGGTCGGCTCGCCCGGATCGACAGCCAGCAGGCCGGTGGCCAACCCGTACCGCACCAGGTCGGCCCGGGTCTTCAGCCCGGTCTTCTCCCGGATGCGGGCTCGGTACGTCTCCACCGTCTTCACCGACACGTTCAGCTCGTCAGCGATCACCTGGTGGGTGTGCCCGTGTACCAGGTACTCCAACACCTCCCGCTCCCGCCGGCTCAGGTCGGCCGTCACCGGCGGCGGAGGCAGCGGGTCGAAGGCGGTGCCGCCGGCGGCCACCGCCCGCACCGCCGCCAGCAGGGCCGGCACGGCCGCCGTCTTGAGCAGATAGCCGGCCGCCCCGGCGGCCTCGGCCGCCCGCCGGTAGGCCGGGTCGGCGTGCATGGTCAGCACCAGCACCCGCACCCCGGGGCCGCCGGCCCGGATGCGCGGGATGACGGCCGTCCCGCCGCCCGGCATGTTCAGGTCGAGCAGCACCACGTCGGCCGCCGGGGCGGCCGTCACGGCCGCCAGGCCGTCCCCCACCTCGGCCACCACCCGCAGGTCGGGCTGGGCGTCGATGACCGCCCGTAACCCGCCTCGCAGCACCGGGTGGTCGTCGGCCAGCAGCACGCGAACCGGCGTCATCCCCTCGCCCCTTCCGGTGGGTACGGCACGGTCAGGTCGATCACGGTCCGGCCGGGCCGGCTCGTCACCCGGACGGCGCCGCCGTACAGGGCGGCCCGCTCCCGCATCCCGCCCAGCCCGAGGCCGGCGCTCGGGCGTGCGGGGTCGAACCCGGTGCCGTCGTCTTCGACCACGGCCCGCACCCGGTCCGGCCCGATCTCCAGCACCACCTCGACGGCCGTCGCCCCGGCGTGCCGGACGGCGTTGGCCAGCGCCTCCTGCACCACCCGGTAGACGGCCACCGCCACATCCGGCGGCGGGTCGCCGGCGGCCGGCGGGGCAACCACTTCCACAGCCAGTCGGCCGGGTTGCCGCACCGACTCGGCCAGCCGCTCCACCGCCGCCACCAGCCCGAGGTCGTCCAGCACCGTGGGCCGCAGCCCCTGGGCGAGGGTGCGGACTTCGGCCTGGGCGTCGGCGGCGAACCCGGCCAGCCGCTCGGCCGCCGCCCGCACCCCGTCGGCCGGCCCGGCGGCCAGGGCGTGCAGCCCGTACCGCAGGCTGGTCAGCGCCTGGCCCAGCCCGTCGTGCAGTTCCCGCGCCAGCCGGGCACGCTCCGCCTCCTGCACGGTCAGCAGCTCCCGCAGCAGCCGACTCTGCCCCCGCTCGGCGACGACGCGGGCGGTCACGTCCTCGTGGGCCACCGCCACCAGCGGCCGGCCGGCGGCCGGCGAGCGGGTGACGCGGGCTACGAACCACCGCTCGCCGGCCGGGGTGTGGCAGGGGTACTGCCACTCGAACGGGGCCGCCCCGCCGGCCGCCGCCCGGCGGATGGCGGCGGCCACCGTCCGGCCGTCCGGGTCGTCGCCGTCGCAGGCCCGCAGGTAGTTAGTGCCCACCCCGCCGCCCGGCGGGTCGTACCCGTTGGCCCGGCCGAACGCCCGCCAGGCGGCGTTCACCGCCAGGATGGTGCCGTCGGCCGACAGCATGGCCAGGTGCGCCGACAACGCATCCAGGGCGGCTTGCAGGAACCGCGGTTCGGCGGCCATGTGGTCAGTGTATCCGCTGTAGTTCGCAGCCCGAAGCGCAAGCGAGGACGATCACCCTCGCTCGCGCTTCGGGCTGCGAACCGAGGCGTCAGCGCCGGCGGAGTACGACCACCGCCCCCAGCCCGACCACTAGCCCGACCACTAACGTCAGGTTGGCCGGCGACAGCGGTCCGGCTGCCGGCACCGGGGCGAGCTTGTGCAGCAGCAGGCTGACCAGCGCCGCCAGCAGGGCGACTAGCACGGCCACGGCGTTGGTGGTGAACGCGCTGGCCACTAGCACCAGCCCGGCGGCCACCGGGTTGAGCGAGTCGAACAGCTTGGCCACCGGCCCCGGCAGGAGGCCGAGTTCCAGCGGCCTCGTCTTGGCCGAGCCGAGCAGCTTGAAGAAGCCGACGGCTTGCTCCTTCGCCTGGGCCGCCGACTGCACGTTACCCGCCCCGGCGGCGGTCGTCTCGGCGGCGGCGAGGGCGGTACGGTTCTGGCTGGCCCACATCAGCCCGCCGACGATGAGGAGTGCCCCGACCAGCACCCGCTGCCGAGGGTCGAGGGCCGTCCGCAGCGCCGTGTTGGCTAGCACCTTGACCGGCGACCGCCGGGGCCGCCGAACGGCCGCCCGCCGCTCGGCCCGCAGCCACCGCACGTCGGCCACCCGGCTGACATCCCGGACGCTCGCCTTGATGGCCGCCGCCTGCTCGGCCAGCGACTCGGCCTCCTCGGCGGCGCGGGCCTTCGCTTCGACGACCGACATCCCTTCCGACTCCAGCCGCTTCCGCTCCAGGGCGGTGATGCGGCGGGTGGCCCGCCGCTCCTGACGGGCGTCAATCATGGCGTCCAGACGGTGCAACAGCTTGTCCCGGGTGCCGCGCCGGGCGGTCGGGTCGGACTCCCGGCGGGCGGCCATCGCCGGGTAGCCGAACAGGAGTTCGTGTACCGCCGGCCAGTCCGACCCGCCGGCGTCCACGGTGAACTGCCGCACCGCCGCCTCGTCCACCCCGTTCACCCGCAGCCACGTGAGGATTTTCTCGAATTCGCCCTTCGGCTCGTCCCGCTTGACGGCCGTCGGCCGGGCGAACAGGAAGCCCCAACCCGCCCCCAGCAGCCCGCCGGCGACCAGGCCGAACAGCCCGGGCAGGAGCAAACCGGCAAAGTACAGGGCGGCCACGAAAAGTGCCGCGGCGAGGCCGACGGTCAGCCAGTCCACGACCCGCCAGCCGAACGCCCACGCCCGCAGCCGACGGAACAGGTGCGAGTCGCCGACCAGCCCGGCGGTGGCCAGACCGGCCGGCACGCTCGCCGCGGCGGCAATCCGGATGGCCCCACCCAACACCGGCTTGACCGCCGCCAGCCCGAGGCCGACTAGCCCGAGGGCGGCCGGCACAACCACCGCCAGCGTGCCGCCGAGCTTGGCCGACTTTAGGCCGACGAGCTGACCCGTCCGCGCCTCGAAGACCGTCACCTGTTCCGGCGTCGGCCGCGGCGGGCCGGCCGCCGACGCGTCTTGCCAGCCCTTGAGTGCGGCGATCAGTTCGTCCATCGACTGGTAGCGGCCGGCCGGGTCTTTCTCCAGGGTGCGGCTGACGACGGCGGCCAGGTCGGCCGGCACGTCCGGGGTCACGCTCTTGAGCGGCGGCGGCGGGTCGTTCAAGTGCTGGCGGATGACCGAGACGGCCGTCTTACCGAGGAACGGGGTGCGGCCACTCAGCAGCGCGTACAGGGTGCAGCCGAGCGAGTACACGTCGGCCCGGGCGTCCACCGTGGTGGCGTCCCGGCACTGCTCCGGCGACATGTCCGACGGCGACCCCATGGCACTGCCGGCGGTGGTCACGTCGGCACTCTGCTGGAGCTTGCTGCCGCCGGTTTTGCCGGCCGGCCCGGCCGCGGGGGCTTGGTCGGCGGCGGCCGACATGCCCTTGGTCTTCACCAGCCCGAGGTCGGCCACCTTGACCAGCCCCTCGGCGTTGAGCATCAGGTTGCCGGCTTGATGTCCCGGTGGACCATGCCCCGGTCGTGGGCAAACTTCAGCCCGCGGGCCGCCTGCAAGGTGTAGCTCACCGCCACGACCGGCTCGACCTTGCCCTTCTTCTTGAGCAGGTCGCCGAGCGACTGGCCGTCGACGAACTCCATGCTGAAAAAGTTGATCCCGGCGTCTTCCCCGAAGTCGTAGATTTGGACGACGTTGTGGTGGTTGAGCTGGGCGGCGGCGTACGCCTCGCGAGTGAACCGGGCCAGGAACACCAGGTCGCGCGCCCATTGCAGGTGCTTCACATTGAGGGCCACGCTGCGGTCGAGCGAGGTCTGCCCGTGGGGCGTAACCGCCGGTGGCGCCCGGGTCGGTGGCCCCGGCGAACGCCCCGGTGGCCGCCGGGCCGCCGGCCGCCACGGCCGTCGCCTCCGGCCGGCCCGGCTGGCCACCATCACCGTCTGGTCCGGGTCGGCCGGCACGATCAGCCGGAACTTCTCGCCACACTCCGGGCACTTGGGCGAGTAGCTGCCCGGCTTGGGCGGCTTGCCGTTGATCGCGGCATGGCAGTATGGGCAGTCGATGAGCATGGCCGCAGACCCCACATGAATGATGGGACAGACCCGGATGAGCCGACCCCACGAATGAACGATGCCGCGTTCTGCTCCCGCGCAAACTGCTCCGCAAGCAGTAATACGGCCGTCCGAGGGCGGTAACTCGCATCGACCCGGTGCCGCCGGCCGGGGTAACATGACTACTTACATCCCGGAGCCGACCCGATGCCCCGCCTTGCCGCCTGGTTGCTGGCCGTGCTGCTCGCCCTGCCGACCGGCTGCGGCCGGCTGTCCGCCCAGGAGTTGCCGCCGCTGGACGGGTCAGCCTGGCTGAACACGGCCAAGCCGCTGACGTGGAAAGACCTCAGGGGCAAGGTGGTGGTGCTCGACTTCTGGACCCTGTGCTGCATCAACTGCATCCACGTCATGCCGGACCTGGCCAAACTGGAGGCCAAGTACCCGAACCAGCTCGTGGTGATCGGCATTCACTCGCCCAAGTTCGACAACGAGAAGGACATGGCCAGCATCAAGAAGGCGGTGCTGCGGTACGAGCTGGCCCACCCGGTGCTGAACGACAGCGAGCGGAAGGTGTGGGACGGGTTCGGCATCCGGTCGTGGCCGTCGCTGGTACTCATCGACCCGGAGGGCAAGCCGGTCGGCCAGTTGTCCGGCGAGGGCAATTACGAGATTCTGGACCAAGAGATCGGCAAGCTGGTAACCAAGCACCGGGCCAACAAGACGCTCGACGAGACCCCCCGGCCGTTCGAGCTGGAGCGGGACAAGCTGCCGGCCACCCCGCTCGCCTTCCCCGGCAAGCTGCTGGCCGACGAGCCGACCGGCCGCCTGTATATCGCCGACAGCACCCACCACCGGGTCGTCGTGACGGACCTGACCGGGGCCGCAAAGCAGGTGATCGGCAGCGGCCGGGCCGGATTCAAGGACGGCCCCGCCGCCGAGGCCGAGTTCAACGACCCGCAGGGGCTGGCCCTGGACGGCCAGACGCTGTACGTGGCCGACCGCAAGAACCACGCCCTGCGGGCGGTGGACCTGACGGCCGGCACGGTCCGCACCGTCGCCGGCACCGGCAAGCAGTCCGGTTTCGAGGCGCGGCGAGCGGCCGGCCCGGTGCCGGCCCAGGGGGCGAGCCTGAACAGCCCGTGGGACTTGCTCAAGGTCGGCCCGTCGCTGTTCATCGCGATGGCCGGCCACCACCAGATTTGGAAACTGGACCTGGCCGCCAAGACTCTGGCCCCGTTCGCCGGCGACGGCCGGGAAGACCTGCTCGACGGCCCGCCGCTCGGGGCCGAGTTCGCCCAGCCGAGCGGGCTGACCACCGACGGCACCAACCTGTACGTCGCCGACAGCGAGACCAGCAGCATCCGCAAGCTGCCGCTGTCCGGCGACGGCCGCGTCGAGACGCTGGTCGGCCGCGGCCTGTTCGCCTTCGGGGACGTGGACGGGGCGTTCCCGAACAGCCGGCTGCAACACGCCCTGGCGGTGCAGTGGCACGACGGCAAGCTGATCGTAGCCGACACCTACAACAGCAAACTCAAGCTGCTCGACCCGGTGACGAAAACGCTGTCGGCGTGGGTGGGCAAGGAGTTCGACGAGCCGGCCGGGCTGAGCAAGGCCGGCGGCAAGCTGTACGTCGCCGACACCAACGCCAGCCGGGTGCGGGTGGTCGATCTGGCCACCAAGGTAGTCACCACGCTGGAACTGAAGGGCGTCGAGCCGCCGGTGGCACTCAAGAAGTAACGCACTCCGAAAGCCCGCCCGTTACAACGGGCGGGCTTTCGCCCGCAATCTCCTCCCACGGACGGGACCATGACCACTCTGCTACTGTTCGCCCTCGCCCAACCTGTTGACCCGCTGGCCAAATCCGTCCGCGTCAGCTTCGACCCGCCGGCAGCCCACCCGGGCGAAACGGTCACGCTCAAACTCACCGTCACGCTGCCGCTGGGTAGCCACACCTACCCGACCCGCCAGCCGGAGAAGGTGGCCGCCGCGTCGGTCAGCCGCTTCCAGTTCCCGGCCGACGGGGCGGTGGTGTTCGTCGGCGACGTGACCGACCCGGCCGAGTTCCACGCCGCCGCCGACCCCGACCTCGGTGTGAAGCAACTCCGCACCCTGTCCGGCACGGTGACGTTCACCCGCAAGCTGGTGGTCAACCCGGCCCAGCCGGCGGGCACCCTCACGGTTACGCTGCCGGACGTGCGGCTGCCGGTCTGTTCGGACGCCGGCTGTCGGCCGGCCAAACTGACCCCGAGCGGCACACTCACCGTGCTGCCGGGGGCGGTGGCCGTCGAGCCGGCCCATGCCGCGGCGGTGAAAAAAGCTCTCGCCGGGCTGTAACCTGCCGGGCCACGGCGGTATCTCTGAGCGGGTCGGGTCCGCCGTCCGCCGGGGTTGCCGCCGTGTCCATGCTCCTGCTCGCCCTGCTCCTCCACGCCCAACTGAACGTGCCCCAACTGGGCGGCGCCCGGAACAAGGCCCGGTCGTTTGCCGACGTGGCCACCGTCTCGGCGGAGATCGTCCCGGCGAAGGCCAAGCCCGGCGACGCCGTCACCTTCCGGCTGATTGTCACCCCGAAGCCCGACTGCAAGACCTACCCGTTCCGGCCGACCACCGGCCAGGTGAGCAAGAACGACTTCGCCCCGCTGACGGCCGGCTCGGTGCTTCTGCCGAAGCCGCCGGCCGACCCGCCGGGGGCGACGGTGAAAGAGAAAAAGCCCGGCGACGTGGAGGAGTACTACACCGGGCCGACCACCTGGGAGATCGCCGGCACCGTGGCACCCGACGCCAAGCCGGGGGCAACGACGGTCCCACTCACCGGCACCGTGTTGCAGGCCTGCACCGCCACTAACTGCTTCCCCAGCGACTTCAAGAACCCACCGTCGGCGGTGTTCGAGGTGCTGCCCGGGCCGACTCCGGTGGTGACGGATGTGCCCAAGCTGGCAGACACGCCGGCCGTATCGAGGGTTACGACCGACGGGTACGCCGCCGGGCTGGACGCGGTGAGGGAGCGGATCGAGGCCAAGTCCTTCGAGATCGAGGGCGGGTTCCTCGGCCTGCTCCTGACGGCCGTCTTCTGGGGGTACGTGTCGCTACTGACGCCGTGCGTCTTCCCGATGATCCCCATCACCGTCAGCCTGTTCCTCAAGAAGGGCGGGGACGCGGTGCGGCACGCGGCCGTGTACGCCCTGGCCATCGTCGCCGTCCTCGGGCTGTCGGCCGTCACCCTGCTGAGCGTGTTCCGCGAGCTGAGCGTGTCGCCCGGCATGAACCTGTTCCTCGGCGGCCTGTTCGTGGTCTTCGCCCTCAGCTTCCTCGGCCTGTTCGACCTGGCCCTGCCGGGGTTTCTGGTCCGCCGGGCCGAGGGCGGGCGGAAGCTCGGCGGGTACGTCGGCACCGTGTTCGGGGCGGTGGCGTTCAGCCTCGTCAGCTTCACCTGTGTAGCCCCGTTCCTGGGCGGGTTCGCCGGCATCGCCGCCAGCGGAGGGTACAGCCGGTGGCAACTGGTGCTGGCCGGGCTGGCCTTCGCCGCCGCCTTCGCCTCGCCGTTCTTCGTACTCGCCCTGTTCCCGAGTCTCCTCAAGCAACTGCCCAAGTCCGGCGGCTGGCTGGACGCGGTGAAGGCCGTCTTCGGGTTCATCGAACTGGCGGCGGCCCTGAAATTCTTCCGCACCGCCGAACTCCGGCTGCTCGACCGCCCGGCCTACTTCACCTACGACGCCGTGCTAGCCGGGTGGGTGGTCATCGCCCTGGCCTGCGGGCTGTACCTGCTACACCTGTTCCGTCTGCCACACGACGCCGACGAGAAACCGCCTGTCGGGGTGGTCCGGCTGCTGGTGGCGCTCGGCTTCCTCGGCTTCGCCGCCTATTTGGCGCCGGCCCTGTTCGGCCACCGACCGGGTGGGGCGGTGTACGCCTGGGTGGACGCCTTCCTGCTACCCGAACCGGCCGAGAAAGCGAGTGGCGACGACCTGCCCTGGTCCACCGACCTGAAGGGGGCCATCGACCGCATCCAGGCCGATAAGCGGACCCGCGGGGCGGCCACCGAGCGGGGCCTGGTGTTCGTGGACTTCACGGGTGTGACTTGCACCAACTGCAAGCTGAACGAAAAGGACGTGTTCCCCCGCCCGGCGGTCCGCGAGCTGCTGAAGAAGTACACGCTGGTCAGCCTGTACACGGACGAGGTGCCGGCCGCCTACTACCTGACGCCGGCGAGCCGCACCCAGCGGCGGGAGGACGCGGCAGCCAACCTCGGCTTCCAGCGGGCGCTGTTCGGCACCGAGCAACTGCCACTGTACGTCCTCCTCGACCCGCAGGTGAGCGGGGCGGTGAAGGTGGTGGCCGTGTACGACGAGGGCAAGATCAACGACGTGCCGCGGTTCACAGAGTTCTTGGCGGCGCCACTCAAGAAGTAGCTGCACCAAAGCCCACCCGTTGCGACGGGTGGGCCTTCGCCCACACTCACCGCCGGCCGTACTCGACCACCTCCCGCCCCGCCCCAATGCCCTTCGGGGCCGGGGCCGGGTGCGGGCCGTGGGCCTTGAGCAGCTTGCCAGCGTCGGCGGCCACCACTGCCCCGTAGCTGATGGCGTCGGCCGCCTCGTAGTCCCCGTCGTAGTCGTCGTACCGGCAGACGTATCCCGGCACCGTGCTCCGCTCGACCTCGTCGTGGTAGGCCCGCACGACCGCGTCCTGCATGTCGCCGCGGCTCCGCTGGTTGATCGGGTGGGCGATGTCGGCGTGCAGCTTCACCCGGCCGTCCGGGGTGCGGGCGGCGCGGTCCTCGTTCAGCTTGCCGCCGCAGCCGTTGCAGAACCGCGCCCGCAGGTGGTTCTTGCACCCGCACGCACAGCGGTCGGTCAGCTTGCGGCTGGGCATGGCCACGAACACCCCGCGGGTGCCGTCGATCACCTTCAGGTCGCGGACGACGAACTCCCGCTCGAGCGTGACCGAGCAGAAGGCGAGCAGCCGCTCGTGGTTGGCCTCGCACAGTTTGATGCGGACTTCCGTGATGACCACCGGCAGCTCCTTCATGGATGTCGGGTCGAATCCACCACCAGCCAGCGGCCCCCACCGCGGACCACGAACGTCTGACACTCCCCCCGCACCGCCCGGAACTCCCCCGCCACCGCGTCGGCGTGGCTACGGTCCCGGCAGACGCCGAACACCGCCACCCCGCTGCCGGTGAGGAGCGCCCCCAGCGCCCCGCACCGGACCAACTCGTCCTTCACACCGGCCAAGTCCGGCCGCAGCCCGAATGCCGGACCGTCCAGCCGGTTGAACAGGTGCCGGGCGACCGCCTCTGGGTCGCCGGCCCGCACCGCCGCCCGCAATGCATCGCCGCTCACCGGGGTGGCCGGTAGCGTTAGCCGCCGGTACACGTCGGCCGTCCCCAACCCACCCGGCGGCTTGACCAGCACGAACCACAACTCGCCGCCGACCTGCTCCGGCTCGACGACCTCGCCGCGGCCGGTACACCACGCCGCCGGCCCGCCGAGGAAGAAGGCCACGTCCGACCCGATCGCCGCCGCTACGTCCGACGCCGGCTCGACGCCCCAGACCATCGCACAACCCAGGATCGCCGCCGCCGCATCGCTCGACCCGCCACCCAAACCCGCCTGATGCGGGATGCGTTTCGTCAGCCCCATCCGTGCCCCGCGGCCCGGTGCCAGCCTGGTGCGAAGCTCGTCCGCCGCCCGCCAGGCCAGGTTGCCCGGCCCGGCCGGCACGCCCGGCGTGTCGCAGGCCAGTGACAACTCGCCGGCCGGGTCGTCCGCCACCTCCAGCGTGTCGAACAGGTCTACCGCCAGCATCAGGGTTTCGAGGTCGTGGTAGCCGTCGGCCCGCTTACCGATCACCTCCAGGTGGAGGTTGAGCTTGGCCGGGGCGGCGACAACGCACCCGGCCGGCCCGGCGGGCAACAGCAGCATGGGACGACGTCCTTGCCCTCGCGGACCGCTCACACTCAGATCGCTGCCAGACCATACCCGCCCGGCTGAAGCCGGTCAAGGGCCAAGTTCACTTAACCGCCGCCCCCCTCCCGCCGGCCTTCCGCAGCGGCTCGAACCACTGCGTCTCCCAGTACCCGCGGGTGTACTCGGCGGTGCCGCCGGGGAAGTCCGTCTCCCCGAGTCGGGCGAACAGCTCCTCCATCCGCACCCGCGTCTCTTTCGCCTTCTCCGGCCGCTTGGCGAACTCGTGGGCCTTGTACGCCATGCTCAGGAAGATCAGCTCCTGCACCTTGCCGCGGTGCGGCTGGGACAGGCGGTCGCACAGCCCCGGCACCTCGTCGTACTTCTGCTGGAGCAGCACGGCGTTCACCAGCCGGATGCCGCCCTCCCGCTTGAGGTAGTCGTCGGGGCCGTCGGCCAGCCCGGCGAACAGCGCGGCGGCCTCGGCCAGCTTGGCGTCGGCGTCCGCGGGGGGTCGGCCGCTCGCCCCGTCCCCGCGGGCTGTCAGCAGCAGCACGCTGCCCAGGTACAACTGCCCGGCCCCGGACTGCGGGCCGCCGGGGTAGGCCTGCACCAGTTGGCGGAACCGGGCTTCCGCTTCCGGCAGGTTCTGCCGGCTCAGCAGCACCTTGCCCAGCTCGAACAGGGCCTGCTGGTGAGCCTCCCGGCCGGCCGGGCTGTCGGCCGCGGCGCCGGCGGCTTGCCCCAACAGCGACAGCCCGAGGTCGAACTGGGTGGCGGCCTCAGTCGGGGCTGTCTTGGCCTGGGCCTTCGCTTGTTGCAGGTGGGAGAGGCCGAGCTTGACCCGGGCCACGCCGGCCGCCGGGCCGCTGCCGGCCATCGCCTTCTTCAGCGACTCGACCGCGTCGGCGAACTGCCCCGCCGCGAGCTGGGCCTCGCCCTTGTCCAGCCAGGCGGCGGCGGCCACGTCGGCCGGCACCCCGGGGGCAGCGGTCAACTGGTCGGTGAGGGCCACGGCCGCGCCGGCGTCGCCGGCCTTGCGATAGAGGTCGGCCGCTTGCCGCAACAACTGCCCACGGTCGGCCCGGCTCACGTCCCCGGCGAGGGCGGCGGTGTCGGCCGCCGCCTGCTTGAGCTTGCCGGTTGCCTCCGCCCCGGTAAGGGTCGCCGCCCAGGCGGTCAACACCTCGGCCCGCCGCTGACGGTCGCGGCCCGGCGGCAACACCCCGGCCGACAGCCCCGCCGCCCGAACCGCCGCCGCGAAGTCGCCCTCCGTCTGACACACCTGGATGCCCTGCTCGAACGCCGCCTGAATTTGTGGCCGGGTGACGTGGGCGAACTCGCCGCCGGCGTCGGCGACGGCCTTCGCCAGTGTGTCGAGCCGGTCCACGGCGGCGGTGCGGTTACCCCGCCCGGCCGGGTCGGCGAGGGCCAGCTCCGCGAGGCGAACCCGGGCGGCGACCACGGCCGGGCCGCCGGCCTCGGCCGCCGCCTCGAACGCCGGCACGGCCAGCGTCGGCTTGCCGGTCTTGGTCAGCCCGACCCCGAGCTGGTACTTCGCCGCCGCGAGCTGGTCGGCCGGCAGGGTGCGGGCCTGGACGGCTTCTTCGTACCGCACCACAGCCTCGGCCCAATCGCCGTCGGCCGCGAGCAGGTTTGCCAGCGACAGCCTGGCCCGCGCCTGAAGCTCGGCGGTGTCGGACTTCGCCACCTCGGCCAGCCACGGCTTGGCCTTGTCCGGCTCGCCGGCGGCCTGGAAGGCCTCCGCCAGTTGCAGCTTCACCCGGGCCGTCTCGGCGGCCGGCAGCTTGACCGCCCCGCCGAGGTACTGGACCAGCGCCGCCGCCGCCCGCTTCGGCTCGGGCGGGGTTTGCCGCAGCAGGCACTCGCCGAGCAGCCGCAGCCGCTCGCCCTCCATCACCTCGTCTGCCGGCGGGTTGGTGAGCGCCGCGGCCAGCGCCTTCGGGTCGCCGGTGCCCAGGGCGGCGGCGGCTTTCGCCGTGCGGTGGGCCAGCCGGCGTCCGTCCTCCTCGTCCAGCTTGCCCGCGTCCGCCTTGGCGAAGTGGTCGGCCGCCGACACCCACCGCCCGCGGTCGGCCGGCGACTGCTCGGCCAGCAGCAGGTCGGCGGTGCCGAGCAGCAGTCGCACCTTGGCCTGCATCTCCGGGAAGTGGTCGGCCTGCGGGGCCAGTTCCGCCCGCAGGCGGTCGGCGTCGGCCGCCGCCGCCGGCTTCTTGTCGAGGGCTTGTTTCAGTTCGGCGACAGCCTTGGTGAACGCGGCCGACGGGTCCGGCGGGGGCGGCGGGAAGGCGGCCAGCGCGGCCACCGAGGCGGCCAGCCCGGCGGCGAAGGTGGGCAACTGCCAGAGGTGGCGGCGGGCCGGGTCCGTGGCCATTGGGAGCGTCCTGGTGGGTGCGACGCCGTTGTGCCACACCCGAGCCGGGCGCGTCAACGCCAACCGCCCGGCCGGTCCGTGCCCTGCAACTCTTCCACCCACCGGCACGCCTCGGCCACCGCGTCACCCTCGGCCATCCGTGCTTTCGCCGCCGCACACGCAGCCGGCACGCCCGGATCCCCCAGCAGCAACAACAGGTTGGTGACGGCGTGGGTGGAGGTGAACCGCGTCGCCGACACCGTCCGGGCCACCCCGAGCCGTTCCAGCCGGGCGGCGTTGTCGTGCTGGTCGAAGGCCAGCGGCATGACCAACTGCGGTACGCCGGCGGCTAGCCCCTGGGCGGTCGTGCCGATGCCGCCGTGATGGATCACCGCCGCACAACGCGGGAACACCCGGCCGAACGGGGCATACTCAGCGTGCAGGAAACCCGGCGGCAGCGGCGGCACCTGCTCCCCGCTTTTGGCCAGCACCAGCCCGCGGCGGCCGACCTGCCGGACTGTCTCGACGGCCGCCGCGAAGTGCGCTCGCCCGGTCCGCATGGCAGTGCCGAAGCTGATGACCACCGGCGGCGGGCCGTCGCTCAGAAACTGTTCCACCGCCGGCGGCAACTCCCCGCCGCCGTCGTACACCGGGAAGCCGGCCTGACGGAGGTGGGCCGGCCAGTCCGGGGCGTGGGCGAACCACTCCGGGAACAGCCCGAGGACGCGCTGCGGCGAGTCGTTCCAAGTTCCCCACAGCCGGGCCAGCGGCGGCAGCCCGAGTTCGCGGCGGAAGCCGTTCACCGCCGGCCGGAAAGCCGGGTCGATGGCATACTTTCCCCCGAGCCGGTAAGCCCACCGGCACGCCCACCGCGGCAACCAGTCCGGCGGCCGGCCGAACGCCACCGTCGGCGGATCTGCCACGCTCTGGAAGGCGACCGGGGCGATGTGCGACGACACGACCGGCAGGCCGAGCGTTTCCTGGGCCAGCCGGGCGGCCGGGAACCCGAGGTCGCCGGCCACGCACACCGTCTCCCCGGGGACGTACCGCTCGGCCAGGTGACGGTAGCTCTCCCGCAGGTGGCGGGCGAACGACTCCGGGGCGAAGATGGTCCGCAGCCCGCGTCGGGGGTGCCACAGGTCGGGGTTGTGGACGACGGCTTCGTAGTCGGCGTCCGTCCCGACCGTGGCGAACGCGAACCCGCAGGCGGCGGCCACGCCTCGGAACGGGGCGGCCGTGACCAGCGTCACCCGGTGGCCGCGGGCCACCAGCCCCCGGCCGATCGCCACCAGCGGGTGAACGTCGCCGTGGCTACCAACCGGATGGAGGAGGGCGTGCATCCGGCTTTTGTAGGGTGGTGCCGAGTCTTCGAGGCCCACCGCTGAAGGCGCGAGGTCGTGCGGTGAGCCTCGAA
>JAYVUZ010000278.1:0-11256 GCA_043787415.1 Fimbriiglobus sp.
GGCGTAGCCGGCCTGTTCTGGGCGTTCGCTGCCCTCGCTCGTCCGGCCTGAGCGACCAAGAAGCCGCTCACCAGTCCCTACGCTGAGGCCACTACCCGGCAACCAAAGGTCGAACTCCAGTGGCCGGCCCTTATGTGACCGTAGCTTGGCCGGGCGAAAGTTGGGCGCGATTGCGGTGTCAGGAAAGAGCTGTTGCAGATGCCGGCGAATAAGCTTCTCAGCCACTGATTTTCCGCCAGATTTGACTTTGCCGATGCTGTAGTCCGGCATCATACCAGTTAGATAATTCTTGATCATCTCGGTGGCAGCTGCTTCACCGCACTTGTTGTAGCTCGCGTAAGCCCAGCTAGCGCTCGTCCACTTGAGCATATCCAGTATCCCTAGCGGCAGGTATTGAGGGTAGCGGAACTCGATAACAAGATTCGAGGGACGGATTCTTATGTTCAGCAGAAGAGGCTCGTCTTCACTCTTCGTTTTAAATCAAATGAACCAAGAATTGTCTTTATATGAAGGCTCCTTGCAATGGACAATCCATACTTGAAGGTCAGGAAGCTGATCCAGCAGCGCTGCCGCTTTACGCGCCGAAGCGCGAAGAGTCTCCGCATTCACATGTTCCGCGAGTGACTTCTTTGTCAGGTCGGGGGCTTCGTTGGTCGCCACGCCAATCTCTCCCACCGCCGAACTTGGTATTCGCGTGCGAGCGGCGCACGCTAATGCGGGCCGGCTGAGTGGCCGTTACCAGCGACCGCCAGCGTTCGCATGGCAACGCGGGCGTCAGGTCACGGCAAGAGGCGACCGACGGAACGTGCGCCGGCGGCGGCAGGAGACGCCGATGAACGTCCGCTCGGGGCAACAGAGGAGCGCGGAGGCGCTACCGATCGGGCGTGCAGCCGGCCGGCGGCTTGACCGACGCCGATTAATAGTGTACAAATTTACCAATCCCCTCTCCCACACCCGGAGCCGCCGATGACCGCCGCCGACCGGGCCGACGTGTGGGAAGAGGCCGTGTACGCCGCCATCGCCCTGCTGCGGAAGGCGCTGCGGCGGCCGGTGTCTCGGGACCAGCTCGCCGCCGCCGAGAGCATCCTCAAGTTGGAATGTGCCCGGATGCGGCACCGCCTGCCGGAACCCGCCGCCCGGTCCGCCCCTCCGTACTCTGAGCAGGACACCGAAGGGGATCGCCGTGGACGAGCTGACGACGCTGGAAACCGCCGGGCTGGCCGAGCTACAGGCCGCCGCCGACGAGCCGACGCTCAAGCTGTGGAACACCCGGTTCTTCGGCGACAAGGGGTCGATGAAGGCGGCGCTGGCCGGCATCGGCAAGGTGCCCAAGGACCAGCGGGCGGCCTACGGCCTCGAAGCCAATCGGGTGAAGCTGGCCCTGGAGACGGCCTACGCCACCGCACTCGCTGCCGCCAAGCAGCGGGCGCTGGAAGCGTCCCTGAGTGCCGACCCGCTGGACGTGTCGCTGCCCGGCCGGGCGCCGCAGCGGGGCCGGCTCCACCCGGCCACGCAGGTGCTGCGGCAAGTCACCCGCGCGTTCGCCGACATGGGCTTCCAAGTCTTCCGGTCACGAGAGGTGGAGACCGACCGGAACAACTTCGAGCTGCTGAACATGCCGGAGCACCACCCGGCCCGGGACATGTGGGACACGTTCTTCACCGACACGCCCGGGGTGGTGCTGCGGACCCACACCAGCCCCGGCCAGATTCACGTCATGCGGCGGTTCGCCCCGGACCCGGTGCGGGTCATCCTGCCCGGCATGTGCTACCGCAACGAGGCCATCAGCACCCGCAGCGAGATTCAGTTCCTCCAGGTGGAAGGGCTGGTCATCGGCGAGGGGGTGACGATGGCCGACCTGAAGGGCACGCTCACCAGCTTCGCCCGGCGGCTGTTCGGCCCGGACCGGCAGGTGCGGATTCGCAGCAGCTACTTCCCGTTCACCGAGCCGAGCATCGAGGTGGACATCGACTGGCCGGCCGACGACCCGAACCGCGACCGGCTGACCAAGGGCACCGGCTGGCTGGAGATTCTGGGGGCCGGCATGGTCCACCCGACGGTCCTCCGCAACGGCGGGTACGACCCGGACAAGGTGACGGGGTTCGCCTTCGGCATGGGGCCACAACGCATGTTGATGCTCAAGCACGCCATCGACGACATCCGGCTGTTCTGGCAGAACGACCTGCGGTTCCTGCGGCAGTTCTGAACCGCCGGCGGGGGTGGTGTCAAACCCGCGCAGACACGCCCGCCGACTCCGGCTAAAGTCCGCCGCGATTGTGGCCGACAACCCTCCGGAGTTCGGACGATGCGAGTGGCCCGATGGAAGCTGATGGGCGGCGCTCTGCTCCTGAGCGCCGGCGGCCTCATGGCCGTGGCCGACGGCCCGAACCTGCCGCCGATCACCCTGCCGGGGTGCCAGCCGGCCCCGATGCCGGTGCTGCCGGTGACGTACCTCAGCCCGCCGGTGGCGGTGCCCGCCCCGAGGGTGGCCGAACTGCCGCCGCCCGCCCCGGCCCTGCCGCCGGCGTCGCCGACTCTGCCGGCGACGGCGGTCGTGGCCGTTCCGGCCGTTGCCCTGCCAGCCGTGACGACGGCCGCCCCCGTTGCCCCCCGGGTGGAGTTGCCGGCCCTGCCGCCCCCGGCCTTCACCACGGTGCCCGACGCCAAGCCGGCCCTGCTGCCGCGCGACGTGGCGGTGCCGCAACGGGTCGAAGTGCTACGCATCTTTACCGATCCGCTGGCCCCGCAGCCGTTCCAGCCGGTGGCCGCCCCTGCCCCGGCCGTGCCGACCGAGAAGCCACTGACCTCTGGTGCCGACCGCCCGGAGCGGACCACCTCGGCGACCGCCGAGCGGCGGCTCAAGGTGGTGCTGCACATGGGCGACGACCGGCCGCGGTTCGAGGTCCGCGACGGGGACGAAGTCTACCTGAAGGTGGTCAGCGACCGGGTGGAGGTGAAGTCGGCCGCCGACAAGGCCGACGCCGCCACCATGAAGGCCGGCGGCAAGGTCGGGTTCGTCACCCCCGGCGGCGACGGCACCTGCGACGAGCTGACCATCCTGCCCGGCAGCGGCCAGGTGGTGGCCGCCGGCAACGTCAGCTTCCGCCACACCTGGGGGCGGTCCGAAACCACCGTCACCGCCGAGCGGATGACCTTCCGCCTGGCCCACCCCGGCCCGACCGCCATCCAGGCCGGGTACACACCGATCAAGTAGCACCGGGTAACGAGTCGAAAACCCGGGCGAACATCCGATTTTTCGACTCGTCACTTACGGCCCGTCACTTTTCTTGCCGGCACACCTTCCGGAACTGTTCTAGGTTGACACCAGACCCGGCCGCCGCCCGCTCCCCGGGGTGCCGGCAGTCCCACGGTTCGACCGCCTCGCGGCGGGTGTCCCATGAGCGCTCCCATCCTCGCTGCCGTCCCCTGGGCCGAGCTGCTGCCGTACCTGCCGCTGGCCGCCGGGCTGGGCGTCGGGGTGGTGGTCCTCGCCCTGCTCGCGCTGCGTGCCCGCCGGCCGGCAGCCGACGACGGCCCGGCCTCGGCCATTGGGTCGGACCAGTGGCGGGCGGCCGAGATGAGCTACTCCGACCGCCGCACGTCGGTGCGGCGGGACGGCGCCCCCATCAAGGTGCTGGTCAGCAGCCCAGCCTTCCAGAGCGGCCAGGACTGCGGGTACGTGCTGGACCGCTCGACCGGCGGGCTGCGGATCGCCCTGGGCACGGCCGTGGCCGCCGGCACGTCGCTCATGGTGCGGGCCACCCACGCCCCGGACTCGGTGCCGTGGGTGTCGGTGCTGGTGCGGAGCTGCAAGCACCAGGGCCAGCACCACGAACTCGGCTGCGAGTTCGAGAAGACCCCGCCGTGGAACGTGCTGCTGCTGTTCGGCTGAGAAACACTTTTCCTGTCCGGTTTTCCCCGACGCGGTCGCTTGATATGGGGCAACTCCTCACCCATGTCACGGGACGGCGTTCATGGCAGACGGCCAACTTCTCTACGGCCCCGCCGTGGGTCCACGGGGTCCGCGGCCGAGTTCGGCCATCGTCGAAGGCCCGCTGGACTGGCAACTGGTCGGCAGCCGGGCCAACCCCGGGTTCGGCCGCGGGCCGGACTGGCTGGTGGGCGACTTCGCCCCCGACCGCGACCCCGACGTGCCATGGGTCACGCCGAGCGACCTGTCGCTCCCGATCGGCGAGAACACCGGCACCAACCGGTTGCCGGCCCGGTACGCCTGGCTGAAGGGCAGCAGTACGGCCGACGTGACGAACAACTTCCGCTACTGGTTCTGCTACCTGGGCACGGGTCAGCTCGGCCAGGACATGATCAGCTACTTCGTCCGGCCGGGCCGGCCGGGGCGTCTGCTGCACCACCCGGCCGGCTCCGAGCTGTCTAACGACATGGTGCGGGTGACCAAAGTCCGGGACTTCATCGCACGGATCAAGCAGTCGGCCGACCAGCAGTTGCGGGCGCAGCGGCCGTACGGGGTCGTGACCGCCGCCGGGATGCAACTGCCGGCCGACCTGACCCTGTCCACCTTCGAGCGGGACGCCACCTACACGGCCAAGCTGCGGGCGCTGGTCGGCGGCATCCAGGGGGTCGAGGTGTTCGCCCGGCGGCTGCGGGACACTGGTCCGGCCGAGGGGGTGAGCGGGTACCGGCTGGACCTCATGCTGCGGATCAAGGACGACTTCGGGGTGGGCAGCGACGACCTGTACCAGGAAGGGCTGATCGCCATGTGGATGCTCCAGCACCAGCGGGCGGTCGGGGTGCCGTACGTCAACATGATCGACATCCAGTTCCCCATCGCCGGCCGGTGGTGACCCGGCCGGCGTCACACCAGCGTGCTGGTGCCCCGCTGGCAGCCGCAGGCCTGGCACACCGGGCACGTCATCCAGTGGTACGCCTTGCTGTCGCAGGCGGTGCAGCTCACCACGAACCGCTCGTCCACCGGCGTCTGGCACCGCCAGCAGTGGTCGAGCTGGTCGCCCTTCCGCTTCGGCTTGGCCGGCGACTTGTCGACCGGCGTGTGGGCCGCCTGCCGCTTCTTGAACGTCCCCTGGAGGACGTTCACCCACCGCACGTCCTCCGGGGTGAAGGCCGTCTTGTCGTCGGCGTACAGCTTGTTCAGCGACTCCAGGCACTTCTCGACTTTGCCGGCCGGCACCTCGGTGTCCCGGGAGGTGATGACGAGCTGGCGGAGCTTCTCGGTCTGTTCGACGATGGCAGTCCGCGGCATTCTGACACTTCGCTTTTTATGAGAAGGCCGCGCGAATCACGGCCAACCCGTCAAGTGTAACCGACCCGCGGGCCGAACGCACGCACAATCCGCCCGGGTTTGCCGGTTATTCCCGGGGTAGCGTCCGCCACAGGATGGCCGCCCCGGCGGCGGCGCTCAGCCCGCTGCCCACCAGCACCCCCACCTTGGCCGCGTCCAGCATGGCCGGGTCGGGGAAGGCCAGCCCGGCGACGAACAGGCTCATGGTGAAGCCGATGCCGCCGAGACAGCCGGCGCCGACGAGGGTCGGCCGGCTCACCCCGTGCGGCAGCCGGGCCAGTTTCAGCCGCACGGCCAGCAGGCTGAAGCCGACGATGCCGAGCGGCTTGCCCAGCACCAGCCCGGCCGTCACGGCCACGGCCACGGGGTCGGTCAGCGCCCCGAGCCGCACGGCCACGCCGGCGTTGGCCAGGGCGAACACCGGCATGACGGCGAACCCGACCCACGGGTGCAGGGCGGTTTCGAGCCGCTCCAGCGGGGACACCGCCTCCCGGGCGGCGAACCGCAGCATCTGTAGCTCGGCCAGCTCCGGCGGGTCGTCCCCGCCCAGGTCGGCGAGCAGGTCGGCCATGCCCAGCCGCAGGGCGGTCGGACCGACGAACGGCCGGGCCGGGGTGAGCAGCCCGAGCAGCACCCCGGCGATGGTCGGGTGGACGCCGCTCCGCACGGTCGCCAGCCACACCCCGGCCCCGACCAGCCCGTACACGGCCAGGCTCCGCACCCCCAGCCGGTTCAGCCCGACGCACAGCCCCAGGCCGGTGGCGGCCAGCCCGAGCATGGCCCCGTCGGTGTTCCCGCTGTAGAAGGCGGCGATCACCAGGATGGCCCCGATGTCGTCGGCGATGGCCAGGCTGAGCAGGAACACCTTCAGCCCGACCGGCACCCGCCGGCCGAACAGGGCCAGCACGCCGACGACGAAGGCGATGTCGGTGGCCATCGGCACGCCCCACCCCCGCTCGCCGGGCCGGCCGGCTTGCAGCAGCAGGTAGACGCCGGCCGGGACGAGCATCCCGCCGGCGGCGGCCACCACCGGCAGCGTCGCCTGGCGGACGCTTGCCAGCTCGCCGGCGACCAGTTCCCGCTTCACCTCCAGCCCGACCACGAAGAAGAACACGGCCATGAGGGCGTCGTTCACCCAGAAGTGCAGCGGCTCCCGCAGGGCCAACCGGCCGAGTGACACGCCCAGCGGGGTGTCCCACAGGTGGTGGGCGGCGTCGGCCAGCGGCGAGTTGGCCACCACCAGGGCGACGGCCGTGCCGCCGACCAGCACCAGCCCGCTGGCGCTCTCGACGGCCAGGAACCGTTGCAGCGGGGCGGTCAGCCGGCGGATCGGCCGGGGCGGCAGGTGGCGGCGGACCTTGGACGCGGCGGCGGGCTTCATGGGACTGATTTAGGCGAGCGGGGGGCGTAAGCCCTCCGTGCCTTACTTCTGCGGGTACAAGTCGGGTTTCCGGGCGAGGTCGGCACGGAGGGCTTACGCCCCCCACTACCCAAGCGGTGGTCGCCTTGCCCCGCGGTGCCCCGGGCGGGTACAGTGGGGACAACCCCTCTCACCCACCCCATCCGCGAGGTTCCCCCCATGTCGCACCTCCGCACCGGGCTACTCGCCCTGCTGCTGGCCGGGCCGGCGGTCGCCGCCGACCCGACCGACGACCAGCTCACGGACGCCGCCCTCAAGCTCAACCAGGCCGGCACCCAGGAGGCCACGTTTGGTGAGGCCAACAAGCTGCTCAAGCCGAGGGCCGACGCCGTCCGGCTGGTGAAGCTCGCGGCCAAGCTCCAGCGGGACGCCGACAAGCCGCCGTTCAAGTTCAACGCCGCCCTGGCCCTGGCGAAGGTGGCCACCATTGTCAAGGAGTACGACGCGGCCGAGGGGCTGTTCGAGAGCTGCGACAAGGCGGCCAAGGAGGTGAGCAGCCCGAGCAAGCTGCTGAGCGTGCAGGACGGGCTGATGCGGCTGTACTGGGACCAGAAGAAGTGGCCGGACGCCGAGACGGCCCTGAAGACGGCCATCGAGATCAAGGAGAAGACGCTCGGCGACGAGGCCGGGGAGTGGCTGGAACTGGTCGAGCTGTTCGAGCGGCTGATCCAGGTGCGGGGCCTCCAGGGGGCGGCCGACGACGCCGTGAAGATGGCCGACGGGCTGAACAAGAACTTCCCCATCGAGCCGTTCCGCCCGCTGTTCCTCACCCCCAAGGCGTCGGTGCTGGCCGAGGCGGGCAAGCCGGCCGAGGCCATCAAGGCCGTCGAGCAGTTCCTGGCCGACGCCGACAAGATGGGCAAAATCTTCAAGCCGGCGGCGGTGGCCGCTCAAAAGGTGCTGGCCCGCCACCGGCTGAGCGGCTACCAGACGGACGCCGACGACGTGCCGGCGGCGGTCAAGACCCTCCGCGACCTGCTGGCCGACAAGCCCGAGAGCGCCACCGCCCACAACGACCTCGGGTTCCTGCTGGCCGACCACGACCTCGACCTGGACGAAGCCGAGACGCTGTGCCGCAAGGCGGTGGAGCTGGACGCCGCCGACCGCAAGAAGGCGCTCGACGACGGCAAGATCGACGCCGACGCGGCCAAGCAGGAGAGCGCCGCCTACCTGGACAGCCTCGGCTGGGTGCTGTTCAAGCGGGGTAAGTTCCCGGAGGCGCTGCCGTACCTGGAGAAGGCCGCCGCCGACGAGGACGAGGGCCGGCACATCGAAATCTGGGACCACCTGGCCGACTGCCTGCTCAAGCTCGACCAGAAGGAGAAGGCCGTCGCCACCTGGGAGAAGTGCCTGACCTTCGAGGACGTCGGCCGGCGGGACGTGGAGCGGCGGAAGAAGGTGAGCGGCAAGCTCAAGCTGGCGAAGGCCAAGTGACGAGTGACGAGTCAAAAACCTGGTCGCGGGTGGACCTCGCCGGCACGCCGGCCGACGTGTTCGACCCGCCCGGCCCCATAGCGGGACGGGGGGGCGCGGTGCTGTACCTGCACCCCCGCGGCGGTGAACTGGCCCCCGACTGGCCGGCCCTGACTGCTGCGCTCACGGAACATCGGCTGGCCTGCGTCGCCCCGCACGGCGGCACGTCGTGGTGGGTCGGCCCGGCCGAGCGGCATCTGGTGGACGAAGTCGTGCCGTGGGCGCGACAGACGTTCGGCGTGGCGAAGCTGGCGGCCGTCGGCGTCAGCATGGGCGGGTCGGGGGCGGTGCGGCTGGGGTTCCGCCGGCCGGACCTGTTCCCCGTGGTCGGCAGCATCGCCGGCGCGTTCGACTTCCACGACCGCCACGGCCGCGGCACCGAGATCGACGCCCTGTACGAGTCGGCCGAGCGCGCCCGCCTGGACACGGCCATCCTGCACCTCAACCCGACGGCGTACCCGAAGGTGTGGCTGGCCTGCGACCCGACGGACGCCGAGTGGTGGCGGGGCAACGACCGGCTGCACGAGAAGCTGACCGCGTATGGGGTGCCGCACGTCGCCGACCTGGACACCGAAGCCGGCGGCCACACCTTCGCCTACTTCGACCGCATGGTGGGACCGCTGGTGGCGTGGGCGGCGGCCGAACTGGCGGCCGAGGGGAAGCGGCTCCTGTAGGGCACGCTTCAGCGTGCCGTCTTCGCCTCACCGGCACGCTGAAGCGTGCCCTACGAAACCCAACGCCCACTTCCGGGGTTATTACTGGCATGACGCCCACACTTCTCGCCCTCACGCTGGCCGCCGGGCCGGTGCCCGTCGCCCCGCAGCACGCCGGGGTCGGCCGACTCGTGCCCGCCCTGACGGCCACCACCCTGGCCGGCGAGGCGTTCCCGCTGGGCGGCGGCCGGCCGACGGTGGTCGCCGTCACCAGTACCAGTTGCCCGGTGAGTCGCAAGTACGTCCCCGAGCTGGCCCGGCTGGCGAAGGCGCACCCCGGCTTCGACTGGGTGTTCGTCAACCCGCTGGCGGCGGACGAAAAGGCCGACATGGCCAAGGCGGCGGCCGAACTCGGCGGCCGGTACGTCGCCGACCCCGCCGGCACCCTGGCCGCCGCCCTCGGGGCGATCAGCACGGCCGACGTGTTCGTGCTGGACGCCAAGCGGACGGTGGTCTACCGCGGGGCGGTAGACGACCGCTACGGCCCGGGGTTCAGCAAAGACACGGCCACCCGCACGTACCTGGCCGACGCCCTCGCCGCCGTGACGGCCGGCAAGTCCGTCGCGGTGCCGGCCACCACCGCCCCCGGCTGCGACCTCGACCTGCCGACGGCCCCGGCGACGGCTGTCACCTACCACAACCGCGTCAGCCGCATCGTGCAGCGGCACTGCCTGGAGTGCCATCGGGCCGGCGGGGTCGGGCCGTTCCCGCTGGAAACCCGCGCCCAACTGCTGAGCCACAAGGGGATGGTGCGGCGGGTGGTGGACGACGGCCGGATGCCGCCGTGGTTCGCCGCCGGCGGGCACTGGGCCAACGACCGCTCGCTGACCGCCGCCGACAAGGCGGCACTCGCCGGGTGGCTGGCCGCCGGCGGCCCCGAAGGGAACGCGGCCGACGCCCCGGCCCCGCTCACGTTCCCCGCCGGCGAGTGGGTCATCGGCCCGCCGGACGCGGTGTACCAGATTCCGAAGCCGGTGGCCGTGAAGGCCGACGGGGTCATGCCGTACCAGGTCGCCGAGGTGGAGACCGGGCTGACCGAGGACCGCTGGGTGCAGGGCTTCGAGGTGAAGCCGACGGCCCCGGCGGTGGTGCACCATGTGCTGGTGTTCGCCCTGTCGCCGGCCGAGGGCAAGAGCCGGCTGGAGCGGGCGGTGGCCGGGGCCGAGGAGCGGCGGGGGTTCTTCGCCGCGTACGTGCCGGGCAACGCCTCCCAGGTGTTCCCGGACGGCTTCGCCAAGAAGCTGGTGAAGGGCAGCCGGCTGCGGTTCCAGATTCACTACACGCCCAACGGCACCGCCGCCGAGGACCAAGTGCGGGTGGGGGTGAGGTGGGCGAACGGGCCGCCGACGCACGAGCTGAAGGTGACGGGGCTGTCCAACCCGCGGCTCCGCATCCCGGCCGGGGCGGCGGCCCACCCGGAGTCGGCGAGCATCCGCCTGCCGTTCGACGCGGTGGTGACGGGGTTCATGCCGCACCTGCACGTCCGCGGGTCGGCCTGCAAGTACGAGGCGACCCCGGCCGGCGGCACGGCGACGACCCTGTTAGACATCCCGCGGTACGACTTCAACTGGCAGCTCAGTTACCGGCCGACGGAGCCGGTGCGGCTGGCCCGGGGCACCACCCTGAAGTTCACGGCGGTGTTCGACAACAGCAGCGGCAACCCGGCCAACCCGGACCCGACGCGGGTGGTGCCGTGGGGCCAGCAGACCACCGACGAGATGCTGCTCGGGTATGTGGAGTACTATCTCCCGAAGACGCCTCGCTAGTGGCGTCGGAGAGGGAATCGCCAATGGCCGAGCCGACCGTCATCCACTTCTACGCCACCACCGGCGAGTACGGGGCGTTCTCCAACTTCTCCCGCCACACGGTGTTCCTCAAAGGGAAGCGGTGGCGGACCACCGAACACGACTTCCAGGCCCAGAAGTTCGCCGGTGGGCCGGACGAGGAGGAGGTCCGGATGGCCTTCAAGCCGATGCAGGCCGCGCAGATGGGCCGCGACCGCAAGCGGCCGCTGCGGCGGGACTAGGAGGCGGTCAAAGAGGAAGTGATGCTCGACGCCCTACGGGCCAAGTTCACCCAGCACGAGGAACTGCGGGAGCTGTTGCTCGGCACCGGCGACGCCGGACTCGTGGAACACACCGCTAACGACAGCTACTGGGGCGACGGCGGGGACGGGTCCGGCAAGAACCGGCTCGGGGTGCTTCTCATGCAAGTCCGCTGTGAGGTGCGGGCCGAGGGCGAGCGGCCGGCGTGAGCCGGTCCGGCAAGGCGTGGCCCCGGACCGGACCGGCTCACGCCGGCCGCTCGCCCTCGGCCCGCACCTCACAGCGGACTTGCATGAGAAGCACCCCGAGCCGGTTCTTGCCGGACCCGTC
>JAYVUZ010000279.1:0-4010 GCA_043787415.1 Fimbriiglobus sp.
CCGCGACCGTTCACGCCTGCCTCCGGACCCGCCATGAACGCCGCCGAACTGCTCGACAACCCCGCGGAGCGTCGCAAGGAGGTGCGGCTGCGGGTCCGCCCGGACCTGCACATCTCCGAGCAGCGGTACGAGGGCAAGGCGTTCCACGTCGTCAAAGACCCGGTGTGCCTGCGGTACTACCGGTTCAACAAGCAGGAGTACTTCGTCTTCAGCCTGTTCGACGGCGGTCACAGCATGGAGGACGTGCGGAAACGGTTCGAGGACGAGTTCCGGCCGCACCGGCTGGAGTTCCAGGACCTGGAGAGCTTCGCCCGCCAGTTGGTGACGGCCGGGCTGGTGCAGCACGAGACGGGCGGGGCCGGCAAGCACCTGTTCGCCCGCCGGGCCAAGCAGCGGCGGATGAAGCGGATCGCGGCCGTGTCGAACATCATGTACTGGAAGATCCCGGTGTTCGACCCGGATCGCATCCTGGCCTGGATGTTCGGCTACCTGTGGTGGATTTTCACCTGGCCGTTCTTCGCCGCCAGCGTCGGCCTCATGCTCGCGGCCGTGTTTCAGGTGCTGGTCCACTTCGACACCTTCTACGCCAAGATGCCGGAGTATCAGGAGTTCTTCGCCTTCCGCACGGCCTTCTACATGTGGCTGTCGCTGGGGGTGGTGAAGATCATCCACGAGTTCGGCCACGGCCTGAGCTGTAAGGCGTACAAGGGCGAGTGCCACGAGATGGGCGTCTTGCTCATGTGTTTGTCGCCAGCACTCTATTGCAACGTGACCGACGCCTGGACGGTCGCCGACAAGTGGAAGCGGATCGTCATCAGCTTCGCCGGTATTTACGTCGAACTAGTGATCGCGGCGCTGGCCACCTTCGTGTGGTGGTACACGCCGAGTATGCCAGTGGTAAACTACACAGCCATGTGTGTCATGGTGCTGTGTAGCGTGAGCACGGTGGTGTTTAACGCGAACCCGCTGATGCGGTTCGACGGCTACTACATGATGGCCGACTGGCTGGAAATCCCGAACCTGCGGGACCGGGCCAACCGCTACCTGACGAACACGTTCCTGGAGATCGGCTTGGGCATCGAGGCCCCGCCCGAGCCGTATATGGCCACGGGGCGGAAGGTGCTGTTTCTGGCCTACGCGGTCGTTAGTTATGTGTACCGCTGGGTGGTGACGTTCAGCGTGATCTGGTTCCTGGCCGACTTCCTCGGGCCGCAACTCAAAATCTTGTCCCGGATGCTGGCGGTGGCGAGCCTGGCGTCCATGTTCATCTGGCCGACATACCGGATGATCAAGGGTATTCGCCAGCGGGGGCGGTTGCCGGACATGAAAACCAAACGGGCGTGGGCCACCGCCGCCGTATTCGCAGGGCTGCTGGCCGCCTTCTTCTTGGTGCCGCTGCCGGTCAGCAAGGTGCGGGAGACCGGGCTGGTCAAGGTGAACCCGGACCACACGGCGGCCGTCGGGCTGGGCACCCCGGCCCACCTGGTCAGCCTGCACGTTAAGGACGGGCAGGCGGTGCGGAAGGGCGACCTGCTCGCCCGGTTCGACAGCCGGGAGCTGCGGGAGCAGATGGCCGAGCAGGCCGTCAAGCGGGACGAGCAGCGGGCGGTGGTGGACGCCAACAACACGGCCGAGGCGTCCGCCCCGGCCCAGTACCGGGAGCAGTTCCGCAACGAGGCCAACACGGCCCGGGTGCAGATGAACGCCGCCCAGCAGCAGTACGACCTGCTACAGGGGCAACTGAAGGCGGTGAGCGAGCTGTACGCCCCGCGGGACGGGGTGGTGATGGGGCTGCCCAAGACGATGGAGACGGGCAAGCTGTTCGGCCAGTACGGGCAGCAGGAGAAGCCGGTGTGCCTGGTCGGCGACGCGGCCTGGCTGACGGTGCAAATCCCGGCCAGCTCGACCGACTACGTGCTGTTGAGCGACGACCTGGGGGTGAAGCGGGAGCTGCCGGCCGAGGTGTATGTGGCCGGCCGCACCGACCGCACGTTCCGGGCGGTAGTCCGGCGGGTGCCGGACTCCGACGCCAAGCAGGTGCCCATCGCCCTGACCCAGCGGGCCAACGGGCCGCTGGCCGTCAAGTCGTCCGGCGAGAACGGGCAGGAGATCACGCCGGTGGCCAAGACGTACCTGGTGGAGGTCGAGGTGCTAGACCCGGACGCCAGCCTGGTGAGCGGGGCACAAGTGAGCGTGAAGGTGCACTGCCGCTGGCGGACGGCCGCCTGGTGGGTGAAGCGGAAGCTGTCCGAGGCGCTGGACATCGGGCTGTATTGAAAGTCTCGGTTCGTGGCCCGAAGCGCGCGAAAGGAGAATGCACCTCGATCGCGCTTCGGGCCACGAACCAAGTCACCCTGCGAACTTCTCGCCGCTCGCTGCCACTGCCGCCGTCGCGGTGCTGACCTGCCGCACCCGCTTCGCGGCCACCTCGTCCCGCAGCAGCGCCACCACCTCGGCCAGCGGTTTTGCCCCGAGATCGCGATTGGCCTGTTCGGGCACGCTCTCGTCCCGCACGCTGACGGTGCCGGCCGCCGCGTCCTTCTCGCCCACCACCAGCAGGTACGGCACCTTCTCCAGCGACCCGTCCCGAATCTTCGCCCCGACCTTCTCCGGCCGGTAGTCGCCGCTCACCCGGAAGCCGGCCGCTTTCAACTCGGCCTCGACCTTGCGGCCGTACTCGGCCGACTTGTCGCTGATGGTCAGCACCCGGGCCTGCTCCGGGGCCAGCCATAGCGGGAACGCCCCGGCGAAGTGCTCGATCAGGATGCCGGTGAACCGTTCGAGCGAGCCGAACGGCGCCCGGTGGATCATCACCGGCCGGTGCGGCTGGTTGTCCGCCCCGACGTACTCCAAGGCGAACCGCTCGGGCAGGTTGTAGTCCAGTTGCACGGTGCCGAGCTGCCACTCCCGGCCGATGCAGTCCCGCACGATGAAGTCGATCTTCGGCCCGTAGAACGCCGCCTCGCCGACCCCGACGGCGTAGTTCAGCCCGCTCGCCTTCACCACTTCCAGCAGCGTCGCCTCGGCCTTGTCCCACAACTCCGGCTGGCCGACGTACTTGACGCTGCCCGGCTCGCGGACGCTCACCCGCACCCGGTAGTCGGTCAGGTCCAGGGTGCGGAGGATGAACAGGACGAGGTCGATCTCCTCCCGCAGGATGCCTTCCACCTGTTCCGGGGTGACGAACAGGTGGGCGTCGTCCTGGGTGAACCCGCGGACCCGGGTCATGCCGCCGAGTTCGCCCGACTGCTCGTACCGATAGACGGTGCCGAACTCGGCCAGCTTCACCGGCAGGTCGCGGTAGCTCTTCGGCCCGGCCTTGTAAATCTGGATGTGGTGCGGGCAGTTCATCGGTTTGAGGAGGTAGCCTTCCTGCCCGCTCATCCAGTTCTTCAACAGAGTCTTCTTCGCTTCGACATCGACCGCCTTCGGATACTCCAGCCAGAGGGCGCGGGCGTCGAGCGCGATCTGCCCCCAAGTGTGGCGCGGGTAGTCGTCTTCACCGCTGGGGAACTCCCCTTCGGACACGCTCTCGATCAATTTCAGAAACGCCGCTTCGCGCATCGGTGTCAAGTGCTTCTTCTCGAGCAGGGTGAACCAGGTATCAACGGTCTGCACGACGGGATTGAAGTACATCGGCGGGAACTGGGCATCGGCGTAATACGGGAAGTGCCCGCTGGTGCGATACATGTTCAAGTTGCCGATGTGCGGGGTATACACCGGCTGGTAGCCGCGCTTGACGAGTTCGCCGCGGATGAAGGTTTCGAGCTGGTAGCGCAGCGTCGCCCCCTTGGGCATCCAGAGGATCATCCCCTGCCCGGCCGTCTGGCTGATGGTGAACAGCTTCAACTGCTTGCCGAGCAGCCGGTGATCGCGCTTCTTGGCTTCTTCAATCTGCCGCAGGTGGGCGTCGAGCGCTTTTTGATCGAAGAACGCCGTGCCGTAGAGGCGCTGGAGCTGCTCGCGCTTGGCGTCGTTCTTCCAGTAGGCCCCGGCGATGCTCAGCAGCT
>JAYVUZ010000280.1:0-21134 GCA_043787415.1 Fimbriiglobus sp.
TAGGCAACGGCTTCGATCAGGGTTTTCGGGAACGGCGATTGGGCGTCCATGCACCAATCTTAGCACTGGCAGCCTACTGCGTCAAGTATATTATTGCCAAAACTAGGGTGTCGTCCTCCCATCGAGGGTGCCGCCGTGGCCCGATCCGCCTGCCTCCGTGCCGCCGACTTCCAGGCCGTCCACAGCCTCGCGGGCGAGTGCCGGGAACTGGGCGACGACCCGGTGCTGTGGCGGCGGCACCAGCTCGCCGGGCTGGGCCGGCTAACCGGTGGCGAGTTCTGTGTGGCGGCCGAGGTGGGGGATGGCAAACAGCCGTCCCGCAGCGACCTGGGGACGGTGGACAGCGGGGCCGATAACGGATTCAACCGGGCGCACTGGCTCCGGGCGTTGACCGAGTTTCGGGTGGACGCCTTCTTCAATCCCCACATGAACGCCTACTTCGACCGGGCCGCTTGGGGTGTCGTGCAACCTCGGGCCGCCTTCGTGCCAGACCAAGACTGGTATTCGTCCATTTGCTACCAGGAGGTCGTCCGTGCGCTCGGGGCGGACGCCAGCCTGCTCTGCCTGCGGCCGATCCACGGCACCTCCGTCGATTACTGCGGGATATACCTCCTGCGGCACATCGGGGCGCGAGAGTACAGCGGACGAGAGCAGGCCATCGCCGCAGCGGCGATGGCCGTCGTCGGCCCGCTAGTGGGCGGGCCGCTGGCCCGGTTCGCCGACCCGTCCCCGGCCGCCCTGCCGCCCCGCACCCAACAGGTGCTACGGTGCCTACTGGAGGGCGACTCGGACAAGCAGGTGGCCCATCGGCTGCACATCGCCCGGATGACCATCAACCAGCACACCAAACGCATCTACACCCACTTCGGGGTGCAGAGCCGGCCGGAGTTGCTGGCCCGGTGGGTGCGGCGGGGCTGGCCGGTCGGCGGCTGGGCCGACGCCTGAGGCCGGCTACAATCCCCCGCACCCCCGGACGCCCCCCGATGCCCGCCCCCCTCGGCTTCGCCATCGTCGGCTGCGGCATGATCGCCCGGTTCCACGTCCAGGCGCTCCAGGCCATCCCCGACGCCCGCATCGCGGCACTAGTCAGCCGCACCCCCGCCGCCGCTGCCGCCCTGGTCAGTGACACCGGGCTGTCACCCGTGCCGGTGTACGCCACCGTCGAGCAGGCGGTGGCAGACCCCGGGGTGGACGTGGTGGTCGTCACCACCCCCAGCGGCGCCCACCTGGAACCGGCCGTGACGGCGGCTGCGGCCGGCAAGCACGTCGTCGTCGAGAAGCCGTTGGAAATCACCCCGGAGCGGTGCGACGCGATCATCCGGGCGTGCGACGAGCATCGGGTGAAGCTGTGTACCATCCTCCCGAGCCGGTTCGCGGACAGCAGCGTGGTGCTGAAACGGGCGGTGGACGCCGGGCGGTTCGGCCGGCTGACGCTCGGCGAGGCGACGTGCAAGTGGTGGCGGAGCCAGGCCTACTACGACGACGGCGGCTGGAAGGGGACGCAGGCCCTCGACGGCGGCGGGGCGCTCATGAACCAGGCCATCCACTCGGTGGACCTGCTGCTGTGGCTGATGGGCGAGGCCGTCGAGGTGAGCGGGTTCACGGCCACGCTGGCCCACCAGCGGATCGAGGTGGAGGACACGGCGGCGGCGGTGGTGCGGTTCGCCTCTGGGGCGGTCGGCATCATTCAGGCGACGACCAGTGTGCATCCGGGCTACCCGAAGACGATTGCCGTGTACGGCGACCGCGGCAGTGCCGTCATCGAACAGGAGGACGTGCTGCGGTGGGACTTCCAGCCGCCGACGCCGGCGGACGACGCGGTGCGGCAGCGGTTCGCGGCCAAGGTGGGGGCCAGCGGCGGGGCCGCCGACCCGAAGGCGATCAGCTCCGAGGGGCACCGCCGGCAGCTCGCCGACTTCGTGCAAGCGATCCGCGACGACCGGCCGCCGGCGGTGGACGGCCGGGAGGGGCGGAAGGCCGTACAACTCATCTGCGGGGTGTACGAGAGCCAGCGGACCGGAAGGGTAGTGCGGCTGTGAATCTGACCAAAGCGTTCGTGGCGGTGCTGGCGTTCCTGCTGGCCGGCGGGGCCGTCGGCGGCGGCACCGGGTACGTGATCGGGGCGTTCTTCCCGGACGCCCTGCGGGCGCAGTTCCGGCCGGCCCTCGGCGACGAGCTGAACCCGGTGCAGGTGGGGGTGGGCCTCGGCCTGCCGCAGGGCCTGACGCTGGGGGCGGTGGTCGGGGTGGCGGTGGTCGGCATCCTGGCCTGGCAGACGGTCCGCACCCACCGGCCGGTGGTGACGGACTAGCGGCACACATCGGGCGAGGGCGGTGGCGTGGACGTGTCACCTGTGATGGAAGCATACCTGTCGGCGAACAAAGGGCCGGCGGCGGACGACCCGGCGGCTCGTGTTCGCCTGGACTACGGTATCGTGGCCACTCTCACCGGAGGGCTACTGGAGGTGCGGCTGACGTTCCGCCGTGGCGCCGCGTACTGCTGCTTCGAGCCGGGCTGTCACCTCGGCCTGTTCGCAGGGCGGCGGTGGAACCCGCTCCGGCGACACTTCGCTTCGGCCGGGTTCGCGGCTCCGGGCCGGCTGGAACTGCGGCTGACAGGCGTGGTCGAGGCCGGTGCGCTGACGTTCGGTGGTCGGCGGCTGACACAGAGTCGGCCGGGGGTGTACGAACTGGAGCCGTCCGCCGCCTACGACTATCAGACGACGGAAGAAGAGTTGCCGGCCGGCTGAGTGGGTCAGCCGTCGCCCCAGTCACCGCGGCCGGCGGGACAGCCCGACCCCGAGTACCTCGACCCGCATGGCGGTGTCGTCCACCCGGTAGTACACGGCCAGCACGTCGCTGTACCACACGCTCACATGCTGCGCGTAAGCTTCGGAGGACGCCACACGGCCTTCACCCACGTCACGAGGATAGCGTCGCAGGGCAGAATCGATCCGATCGGCCGCCTCGCGGATGCGGGCCGGGTCGTCGGTCGCAGCCAGCAGGCGCAGGTACTCTGGACCCGCCGACGTCGACCAAGTGACGGGATAGGTTATTTCAGCCCCAGCCGCCGCTCGAACTCCGCGAACGAGACGAACTCGCCGGCCAGCCGCCGCTGAATCTCGGCCTCGTCGATGCTCGCATCCCACGGCACGAGCGGTTCGGCCGGCAGCCGGGGGGTGAAGGTGCCCAGCGGCACCCCGGCCTCGTCCCGGAACTCGGCCGTCCGGCCGTCCCGTGCCGGTTCGGCCAACAGCGGGCCGGCGTCGGCCAAGGTGCCCGCCGGCTTGCCACCCACATACAGCATGAGCATGACCGGCACTCTTCCCGTGTGCCGGCATTTTACCCGGCCGCCGGCATGAACACCATCATCGAGCCGTTCCGCATCAAGATGGTCGAGCCGCTGCGGCTCACCACCCCGGCCGAACGGGACCGCATCCTCCGCGCCGCCCACTTCAACCCGTTCCAGATTCCGGCCGCCGACGTGCTCATCGACCTGCTGACCGACAGCGGCACGTCGGCCATGAGCTGCGAGCAGTGGGCCGGCATGATGCGGGGGGACGAGTCGTACGCCGGGGCGGCGAGCTGGTACCGCTTCGAGGCGGTGCTGAAGGACGTGACCGGCCTGCCGTTCGTGCTGCCGACGCACCAGGGGCGGGCCAGCGAGCGCATCCTGTTCGAGCTGGTCGGCGGCCCCGGCAAGGTGGTGCCGAACAACCGCCACTTCGACACGACGCGGGCCAACGTCGAGCACACCGGCGCCGCGGCCGTGGATCTGAACATCCGCGAGGGCGACGACCCGCAGTTGTCCCACCCGTTCAAGGGCAACCTCGACCCGGACATGCTCGACGCGCTCATCCGGGAGGTCGGTCGGGAGCGGGTGCCGCTGGTCATGGTGACGGTGACGAACAACAGCGGCGGCGGCCAGCCCGTGTCGCTCGCCAACCTGAAGGCGGTGCGGGCGGTGTGCGACCGCCACCGGGTGCCGCTGTTCCTGGACGCCTGCCGGTTCGCCGAGAACGCCTACCTGATCAAGCTCCGCGAGCCGGACCAGGGGCACCGCCCGGCGAAGGACATCGCCCGGGAGATGTTCGACCTGTGCGACGGGGCCAAGATTTCGGCCAAGAAGGACGGGCTGGTGAACATCGGCGGGGTGCTGCTGTTCCGCGACGCCGAGCTGGCCAGGCGGGCGAACAACCTGCTCATCCTGACGGAAGGGTTCGTCACCTACGGCGGCCTGGCCGGGCGTGACCTGGAGGCGATGGCCCAGGGCTTCCGCGAGGTGCTGGACGAAGACTACTTGCAGTACCGCATCCGCAGCGTGGCCTACCTCGGCGACGGCTTACGAGCCGCGGGGGTGCGGATCGTCGAGCCGCCCGGCGGGCACGCCATCTACGTGGACGCGGCCCACTTCTGCGCCCACCTGACGCCGGACGACTTCCCCGGCCAGGCGCTGCTGTGTGCGTTGTACCGGCACGGCGGCATCCGGGCGGTGGAGATCGGCAGCGTCATGTTCGGCCGCCCCGACCCGGCGACGGGGCAGACGGTGCATCCGGCGATGCAGTTGGTGCGGCTGGCGGTGCCGCGGCGGGTGTACACGGAGAGCCACATCGACTACGTGATCGAAGCAACCGCCGAGGTGTTCGCCCGGCGGCGGGAGATTCGGCCGCTGCGGATCACCGAGGCGCCGGCCGTGCTGCGGCACTTCACGGCGCGGTTTGTGGAGGGGTGACGGGAGGTGCTACTCAGAGTCTGTAGCCGCATAGTGTTCATGACCTTACCGTTCCCGACATGGAGGAAGCGTTCCAGCGGCTGTTCGGTCAAGTCGTCCGGGAGCGGCGCGACGGCCTCGGGCTGAGCCAGGAGGCGGCGGCCGAGCGAATCGGGGTCCACCGCACCTACGTCGGTTCGGTCGAGCGGGGCGAACGGAACCTGTCGCTGCGGAACATCCTGCGGATCGGGGTCGCGCTCGGCGTGCCGGCATCCATCCTGTTGGCCGAGGTAGAGGGGCGACTGCCCGCCGCCCGATGACCCCATCGCATGACTCCCTCCGGGGCGAGTTGGCGGCCCTGTGCGACCGACTGTCCGGCCCGCAACTCCTGCTCTTACGCAAGGCGGCGGAGGCCATGACCCGGCCAGTCGCCGCCATACTCGACCCGAACTCCGACCTGACAACCCCAGCGTTCGCCCTCGCCTTCTCGAACCAGCTCGTGCTGCACCATGTCGTGTCGGACGAGCCACTCAAGAAGAAGTCGTTCGAGTACCTGCTGCGGAACGCCTTCGAGGCCGGCGGCAAGTCGGCGACCGTCAATCCCCAGACCAGTAGTTGGGTCGTGACCGCCGACGGGGTGCAGTACTCATGCAAGACGGAGGCCGAGTCGAAGATGGTTCGGGGGCGAGTCCGCATCCAGAAGTTCATGGACGGCACTTGGGTCCGCGAGTGTGCGGACGCTGCGGCTTACGCCGCCAAGGCGGCCGAGGTGTTCCCGACCCACTTGGCCCGATACGACCGGATGCTGGTACTCCGGGTGTTCCGCCTGCCCGCCACCGCCTACCTCTACCAGTTGGTCGAAGTCCCGTTGGACGTGCTCGGCCGACTCGGCTCGCTGTCGCCCGCCCAAATCGTCCGCACCCGCGGCACCAAGGAGAGCCGGGCGTTCGCGGCCGACGTGACGGCCCCCGGACCGGACGGGCAATCGGTAAAAGCGTTCCGCGTACTGTTCGACCGCAGCGTGAACAAGGTCCGGTTGCACGGCATCGACGTGTCGTTGTGCCGCCTGCATGGAGAGTGGACGATCCCGCTCCAGCCGGAAGCCGGCCGGTCCCCGGCCGACGAATAGCCTCAGGCCACCGACGGGAGGTGGGCGAACAGGTCGTCGGCTACCGCCGGCAGCACGTCGGCGGGGGTCAGGTGAGTGCCGGGGAGGATCACCTCCGGGACGGCCGGCCGGACCCCAGTCAGCACCCACTGGCAGAGGTGGGCGAGTTGGTGGCTGATGAGCGGGGGGACGGCGTCCCCGAACCCCCGGTAGCGGTTCTTGCGGCTGCGGGCCACGAACCGATAACCGGCTGGGAACCCTTGCAGGACAGCCATCTCGCGGACAGTACACAGCCGGTCCTGCTCCGGGTGTGCGTACCGCCCGTTGCCGACGTGGCTGGACTCCCGCTTAATGGTCGGGGCTGGCCGGTCCCACCACATCCGGCCGTATACGTCTCCGAAGTGGTTCGGGTTGCCCTGGGCGAGGGACCGCTTCATGGCCGGGATCAGCAGCCGGTCGGCATCCGGCCGGGCGGCCAGGTCGATCCAAGACCCGCCGTCCGGCGGAGTGGCCTGTAGCCGGGCTAGGTTCGGGCCGCCGGCTAGGGCGGTCGAGGTGTGCGCCAGGTCGGTCGGATGGGTGGCCCCAGTGGCGACCGCCGGCAGGTGGCTGATAGCCTGGCGCACGGTGGTCGCCTCGGCCCGCACCCGCCACCCCGCCCACAGGTCGGCCAGCATCCGCGGCACCAGCGGCGTGCGGGCGGCCACGACCACCGCACGCTCGCGGTATTGCGGCAGGCCGAACCGGGTGAGCATGTCCACCGCCCCGCGGACCTCGTACCCTTGCTCCCGCATCCGCCCGGCGAACTCCCGGGCGTGACCGCTGAATCGCCCGCTCAGCAGCTCGCGGGCGTTCTCCATCACCACCACGGCCGGGCGGAGGGCGGCTGCATAGTCGGCCACCCGCACCACGAGCGAGTTCCGCGGATCGTCGGTCTGATGGTTGGTCGCTAGCGTCCGGCTAAACCCGGTACACGGCGGGCAAGCGATCAGCACCGTCACCTCGGCCCCGCCGGCCGCCGTGCGGACCTGTCCGGCGAGCGCTGCGGGGCTAAGGGTGGCCAGGTCGGCGGCCGTGGGAGACAGCCCGAGGTTGGCGCGGTAGGTGGCATTGCAGTCGAGTGCGCCGGTGCCAGTACTCGGCTTGCCGATCTCGGCATCGAAGGCGGCGACCAGCCGAAACCTCGGGTGAGCATGGAACCCACAGCTCGCCCCGCCAACACCGGAGAACAAATCCACGACCGTCCAGCGGTGGTCGGCAGTGTCTGGTGGGCCGGACATGAACACTATGAGTAGCGACAGCCTCTTCCTCTGTCAACCGCAAACGTCACCGCCCAGACTGACGCCCCCGCCCGCCGGCCGGTATCATCCCCGGAGCCATGCCAAAGCCACGTCGCCCGGCCCTCGACTACCTCGTCTACCTCGCCGTGCGGCTGGTGGTGTGCGTGGTGCAGGCGGTGCCGCCGGGCGTCGGCTTCGCCGTCGCCGATGGCCTGGCCTGGCTCGCCTACCGGGTGGACCGGCGGCACCGCCGCGTCGCCGCCGACAACCTCCGCCACGCCTTCCCCGAACTGCCCCCCGCCGGCATCGACCGGCTGGTGCGGGGCTGCTACCGGCACTTCCTCCGGCTCGTCGTCGAGATCGCCCGGCTGCCCCGCGGGCTGCGGCCGTACAACTGGCGGAAGTACGCCCGCATGGGCAACGGCCACCTGTCCGTGCCGCACGTCCTGAGCGACCGGGCGACGCTGGTCGTCACCGGCCATTTCGGCAACTGGGAGCTGGCCGGGTACGTGTTCGGGGCGGTGGGTTTTCGCACCTTCGCCGTCGCCCGGGTGCTGGACAACCCGTACTTGGAGCGATTCCTCAAGGGGTTCCGCCAGCACACCGGCCAGACGATCATCGCCAAGAAGGACGACTTCCCCCGGCTCGACGCGGCCCTGCGGCGGGGCGGCAAGGTGGCCACGCTGGCCGACCAGGACGCCGGCCCGCGGGGGGTGTTCGTGGGCTTCTTCGGCCGGCCGGCGAGCGCCCACAAGGCGGTGGCGCTCATGGCCCTGGAGTTCGACGCCGTCATGCTCGTGGTGGGCGTGCCGCGGACCCGCGCGGGGTACATCTTGCACTGCGAGGAGATGATCGACCCGCGGGAGTATGCCGACCGGCCGGACGCGGTGAAGGCCATCACCCAGCGGTACCACGCGGCCCTGGAGCGGATGATCCGCCGGCACCCGGAGCAGTACTTCTGGCTGCACCGGCGGTGGAAGACCCGGCCGCGGGGGGAGACGGCGGCCGGCTAGCAGCCGCCGTCGCACGGCCCGTCGCACGCCATGAAGACCACGCCGTCGCAGCTCGGGATGTGGACCGGCGACGGTCCGCCGGGGGGCCGGCCGGCCGGCCGCACGCCCGCCCGCCGCAGGCCGGCCCCGAGGGCGGCGAAGACCGCCCACCCCAGCCCGACGAGGACGGCCGTCAGCAGCACCGCGACGAGCAGGTTCATCAAGGCCCCCGGGTTCAGGACAACAGACCCCCGACACTGACGCTCGCCGCCGGGGCGGCCAGCGGGGCGACGGAGTCGCCGGGGGCCAGCCAGCGGCGGTCGGCGTACCCCCAGCCGTGCGGATCGTCCGGGTCCGGTCGTGGGTCGCGGCAGACTTCCAGCCGGCGACCGTTCACGTCCAACACCCAGTAGTCCGGCACGCCTGCCGCGGCGTACAGGCTGGCTTTCTCGCGGCGGTCGTAACTCAGCGACGTGTTCGCCACCTCGACGATGAGCAGGGCGGAGTCCGGATGACTGCGGTAGTCCTCGAACCGGCCCGGGACGACGGACACGTCCGGTTCGGGGTCGGACTCCAGCGTGAACTCCATCGGGAACTGGGTCCGCACCCAGCGACCGCTCGCGGCAAATGCGGCCCGCACGGCCGTGTCAGCCCGGGTGACGCCGGCCGTGTGTTTCCAGTCCTGCGGACTCATCACCATCAGCTCGCCCCCGATGCGCTCGACCCGTTGGCCGCGGAAGAAGTCGAGTTCGCCGAGCCGGTAGTACTCCGCCCGGGTCCACCTCCGGGGGGTCGGGCCGGCCGTCACGGCCGCCGGCGGCGGGGTCTGGGTCAGCACGCTCATGGTCCCCCCAATTTACTCGCCGTCCGGGGCGACCGCCAGCACCACCGGCAGCGGCAGGGCGAACCGCTTGCCCAGATGGCGGCTCGCCCCGATGCGGCACACCGGGCCGAACCGGCACGTCTCGGTACACCGCTCCGACCGCGGGGCCAGCGGGAAGTCGCCGGCCCGCAGGTGACTCGCCACGTCCGTCACCCACGTCTCCAGCACGGCCGTGTACGCCCGCCAGGCGTCGGCGTCCACCGCCCAGCCGACGGCGGACTTGGGAAGCACCGTCCGACAGCCGCCGTCGCCGACCAGCCAGTAGGCCAGCCCGAGCGGTCGCGCCGGCCGCCCAGCGAGTAGCACCCGCTCGACGGCCAGGGCGTACAGCGGCAACTGCACCTTCTTGAAGGCGGCCAGGTCGGCGGGCGTGTAGTTGGTCCGTCGGCCGGTCTTGTAGTCGATCACCCAGAAGCCGTCGGCTGAAATGTCCACCCGGTCGATGCGGCCGCCGATGCGGACCTCGTTCGGCGTGCCGGCGGCCAGCACCAGGGCCGGGTGTTTGGCCCCCGGCACGCCGAAGTCTTCTTCCACGGCGTGCGGCCCCGGGGTGCGGCTGTGCTTCGCCCACTCGGCCCGGAAGGCGGCCCAGTGGCGGGCGTACTTGGCCCCCAGGCGGTCCAGCCGCCGGCCCTCAATGCCCCACAGCGCCCGGCCGACCGCCGACGGGGCGCGGTCGGCGTACTCCTGCACGGCCGCCGCCAACTCGGCCCGCAGCGCGGTCGCCACGTCGGTCGGCTCCGGCTTCTGGTGCAGCCGGGACAGCGCCCGGTGGACGGCCTGACCGCGGCGGGTGTGTTCCACGTCCTCGGCCGGGTCGTCGAGCGGTTCCAGCCGCAGGACGTGTTCCAGCCAGTAGCGGAACGGGCAGGCGATGTACGCCTCCAGGGCGGTCGGGCTGAACACTTTGTCCGGGCCGAACCGCTGTAGCAGGTCGGCGGCCACGGCCGGGTGCCGCAGCTCGCCGTCGAACCGGCCGAAGGCGGTGTCCCGGTGGCGGGCGTGGGCCATCGCGGCGGCTGCCCGTAGCGACGACCGGAGAGCGTCCGGCAGCGGCCAGTCGGTGAGCGGGTCGCCGGCGGCCAGCGCCCGGGCCGCCCGCACGCGCAGTTCGGCGGCGGTGTGCGGCTCACCGTCGCCGTAGCCCTCGATGAGCATCCGCTGCGACTCGGTCGGCAGCGGGCCGAGGTCGGCCAGGAAGGTCGCCGGCAGTTGCCGCTCGCCGCCGTCGTCGGTGGCCGACCGGCTGAGCGTCAGCGTCAGCCGGGGGCGGCCGAGCAGGGCGTCGAACAGCGCCGGCTCGGCGGCCGGGTCGGCGGCCGGGCGGGGGAAGGTGCCTTCGGTCAGGCCGGCGACGAACAGGTGGTCGCAGTCGGCGAACCGGGCAACGTCCGGCGGCAGCACCCGCACCGCGTCGCCGCGTTGTGGGTCCGGCGGCTGCGGGGTGGTGTTCGCCAGGGCGCGGAGCCGGGCGTCGAAGCCCTCGGCGTCCAGCCGCCGGCCGTCGAGCGTGCCGACGGCCGCCCACCACGCCGCCCACGCGGGATCGTCTTCGACCTGCACGGACAACCCGCTGTCACTGGCGAACCGTCGCAGCTCCCGGGCGAACAGCCGGGGGGCGGCGACATCGGGCCGCCGCGCCCACAGCTTGAAGAACCGCACCAGGAACGGCCGGCACCGCACCGCCAGCCGGTGCAGCCGCTGCCGCCGACCCTCCTCGACCGACTCGTCTTCCAGTGGCACTGGCGGGGACTCGGCCCACTGCGACACGACTCGCAGATACTCGGCCCGGCCGCGGGTGGCGCCGACGGCCCGCAGCAGCCCTTCGGCGGCGGCCGGCAGGTCGGGGTCGGTGAGTTCCGGCCAGGCCGGGCGGAGCCAGCCGGACCGCAGCACGGCCGCCACCCGGGGGAACGGGAAGTCGTCGGCCGGCAGCGGCCACGCCGCCAGCAGGAACGCCACCGCCGGGTGACGGCCCAGCGGCTCCGGCTCGGCCCACGCCGCCGGCACGCCGTGGGCTGTCAGCTCGGACTGCCACACCGCCCGGTCGAGGCCGCGGCCGGTCAGGACGATGCGGGACGGGGCGGTGCCGGCGAGCAGCCGTGTGCGGATGCGGCGGGCCACCAGCCGGGCTTCACCAACTGTGCCGGGGCCGTCCACCCGGGTGACAATCGGAGTGTACACTTCGGTGGCGGCGTCACGGATGACCAGGGTGGCGTCGGCCGGCACGGCGTCCGGCGTCACCACCCGCGGCGCGACGCACGGCACCATCGCCAGCCAGCGGCGGACGCTAGCGACGCGGTCGGCCGTCGGGCACACCACCACAGCGCCTTGGGTGGACCGGGCCAGCGCCAGTTGCTCGGCGGTCATCGGCAGACCCTCGGAACGGGCAAAGCCCAGGGACATCATCCCTGGGCTTTCGTGGGGCGACGCCCGCTCGCGGCGGCGGTCAGTCGCCGTAGACGCGGGTGGACTCTTCCTTCACCACCGGCGTCGTCAGGTGCTTGCTGGTGACGACCGCCTTGAACCGTACGTCGCCGGCGGCCGTCGCCTTCACTTTGATGCGGAACACGGCCTCGGTCTTGGGGGCCAGCTCCCGCACCGGGTCGAACATCACGCGGTCGGGGCTGTTCACCCCGGTGCTACCGCCTTCGCGGATGCCAACAATGCAACGGTGCCCGGTCGGCCCGCTGGCGGACACGTACCGCAGCCCCGGCGGCACCTCGACGGCCAGCGTCACCGCCTCGTCCGACTTGGTGCCGGTGTTGGTGATGCGGACTTCGTAAGTCGTCTCCTGGCCTTTCTCGACCGGGTCGGCCAGGTCCACCAGCTCGACCCGCAGGGCCGGCACCCCGTCCACGACGGTGCGGCACTCGGCGGTGGCCGTCGCCCCGCGGCTGCCGGTCACGCCGGCCGTCAGCGGTTGCACCCCGGCCGTGGCGGCGACGGCGTCGAACGTCACCTCCCGCTTGTCGCCCGGGGCTAGGGTGTCGAGCGGCCAGGCCAGTTGCCCGGCCCCGCTCCCGCCGGCCGCCCGCAGCCCGGCCGGCAGGGTGACGGCCAGGCGGGTCGCCTCGACCGGCAGCTCGCCGGTGTTCTTCACGGTGACAGTGTAAGTGCCCTTGCGGCCGACCAGTAGCGTGGCCGGCCCGGCGACGGTCGCCGTCAGCTTGGGAGCGATCACCCGCAGCGTGTGAACGGCATCGGCCGTCACCCCGTCCTTGCTCCGGGCGAACACGGTGACCGGCCACTCGCCCGGCCGGTCCATGCGGGCGGTGAATGTGTGGGGCCGGGACTCGCCGACGGCCAGCACGCCGTCCAGCGCGACGGCTTGGGTGTCGGCCAGCGCTCCGCCGGTCGGCTGCGGGTGGGTCAGGTCGGTGCGGCAGCACGACACCACCACCCCGTCGAGCGGCCCGTCGCCGGTGTTGGTGGCCACCGCCGTCAGTTCCACCCGGTCGCCCACCGGCACCACCTTCGGCCCGCTGACCGTCACCCCGACCTTCGGCTCCTGCACCTTCACCGTCATGCCGGCGGTGCCGGTGAGCGTCACCCACGCCTGACAGGCCAAGTCACCCCGGCGGGTGCTGGTCAGGGTGATGGTCAGCGGCTTGGCCTCGCCGGGTTCGAGGGTGCCCACGTCCCACAGGTAGACGCCGTCCACCACCCGGGCGGCCGGCTTCGGGTCGGTCACCGTCGCCCCCTCGGGCGGTCGCACCTGCACCGTCACCTGCTGGACGAACCCGCGGCTGGTGTTCTTCACGGTCAGCGTGTAGGCGTTCGCCTTGCCCAGCCGCACCACCGCCGGGCCGGTCCAGTCCAGGGCCACGGCCGGCTCGGGCCGCAGCAGCGGGTCGGTGGCCGACGCCGGGATGACGGGGGCCGGCATGGGCACCGGCTGGGCGACCGCCACCCCGACCCCGACCGCCAGCCCGACCGCCGCCAGCCGAGACAGAGTCCGCATCGCCTAACCCTCCGGGTCGCCGTGGGAAGTTGTGGAGGCTGGCGGGGGGATACACAATCCCGGCGGGCCGGTCAAGGGCGGCCGGCGGGCGGTTTTGCCGGATCGGGGAGTCGCGGTTGCCGTCCGCCCCCTGCCGGCCGATCATACCCCGGTTCTGCCCCCCGCCCCGCGACGGAGTCGCATGATGCCGGTCCGACTGTCCGTTGACGCCCTCGACGCCCGCCTCACCCCGGCCGTCACCGGGGCCGCCGACCCGGCGTTCGCCGGCTACGTGGCCAGCGTGGCCGCCGGGGCCAACCAGCTCAACGCCGCCCTGGTACAGCCCGACGGCAAGATCGTCCTGGCCGGCACGTCCGACGCCACCAACCCGGCCAACGCCGACTTCGTGGTGGTCCGGCTCAACCCGGACGGCACCCCGGACCCCACCTTCAACGGCACCGGCCGGCTGGTGCTGCCGAGTTTCGGCCCCGGGTCGGACGACCAGGCCACGGCAGTCGGCCGGCAGTCGAACGGGTCGCTGGTGGTCGGCGGCTGGACCAACAAGGGGGCCGGGTACGACCTGGTGGCCGTCCGCATCACACCGACCGGGGGGCTGGACACTGGGTTCGGGACTAATGGGTATGCCGTGGTGGACGCCGGCGGCACCGACAAGGCCTACGCCCTGGCCGTCGGGGCCGACGACCGGGTGGTGCTGGCCGGGTCCGCGGGGGGCACCGACAGCGTGGCCGTCGCCCGGCTGTCCGCGTCGGGCCAGCTCGACCCCACCTTCAACGCCGGCAAGGCGCGGACGATCCAGCTCGGCGGCCAGGAGGAGGCCCGCGGGGTGGCCATATACGCCGACAACAGCATCCTGCTGGCCGGGTGGCGGACGGCCGCCGGCCTCACCGACACCGTGGCCCTGCGATTGAGTGTGGACGGCACCTTCACGGCCGGCAACTTCGGCACGGCGTCGTTCGACAGCGGCACCGAGGTGGCCACCTTCGCCCGGCTGGACGCCGGCGGCGAGGACAAGGCGCTGGCCGCCACCCTGCTGCCGGACAACCGCTTCGTCCTGGCCGGGTACGCCACCGTCGGGGCGGCCAAGCAACTGGCCGTCAGCCGGTTTACCGTCAGCGGCCTGCCGGACGCCACCTTCGGCACCGGCGGCCTGACCCGGGTGAGCCTGGGCGGCAGCGACGACCAGGCCGCCGCCGTGCTGGTGCAGCCGGACGGCCGGCCGGTGCTGGCCGGGTCCACCAACGCCGGCGGCTACTACCGGGCGGCGGCCGTCCGGCTGACCACGGCCGGTCAGTTGGACGCCAGCTTCAACCAGGACGGCAAGGCCACGGTGGCCTACGGCACGACCACCGGCGGCGACGACCGCGGGCTGGCCGTGGCCCGGGACACGCAGGGCCGCATCGTCGTGGCCGGCCGGGCGGCCGGCAGTGTGGCGGCGGCCCGACTTGTGGGTGGGGTCGGGCTGCCGGCCGCCGTCACCGCCGGCGGCCCGGCCACCGGCGTCGGCACCCTGCTGGGCGTGCCAGTCGGCGGCACCGCCCTGGACGCGGCCTCGGCCCGGCCGGTGACGTTCTTCAGCGGGTTCGCCGGCACCGTGCGGACGGCCACCGCCGACGTGACGGGGGACGGCGTGCCCGACCTGATCGGCGTGGCCGGGCCGGGCGCCGCCCCGGTGCTGACCGTCCGCGACGGGGCCACCGACCGCGTGCTGGTGCAGCCGTTCAACGCCTACGAGGCCACCTTCACCGGCGGGCTGTTCGTGTCGGCGGCGGACTTGAACGGGGACGGCCGGGCCGACCTCATCTTGACCCCGGACCAGGGCGGCGGGCCGGTGGTGGCCGTGTTCGACGGGGCGAAACTCGCCGCCGGGATCGGGGCCGGGGCCGAAATCGCCCGCTTCTACGGCATCCAGGACGTGAACTTCCGCGGCGGCGCCCGTACGGCCGCCGGGGACATCGACGGGGACGGCAAGCCGGACCTGGTGGTGGCGGCCGGGTTCGGCGGCGGCCCCCGCATTGCCGTGTACGACGGGCGGACGGTGCTGGCCGCCGTGGCCGGCCCGACGGCCTCCGGCGTGAGCGTGCCGGCGCGGCTGCTGGCCAACGACTTCTTCGCCTTCGAAGACAGCCTCCGCAACGGCGCCTACGTGACGGTCGGCGACCTGGACGGGGACGGCCGGGCTGACCTGTTCTTCGGCGGCGGGCCGGGCGGCGGGCCGCGGGTGCGGGCCGTCAGCGGCAAGCAGTTGCTGGCCCTGGGCGGCATCGCCAACCTGGACGCGGTGTCGCCGGCCGGCTTCCAGTTGGCCAACTTCTTCGCCGGCGACCCGGCCGGCCGGGGCGGGGTGCCGCTGGCCGTGAAGGACATCGACGGGGACGACAAGGCCGACCTGGTGACGGCCAGCGGCCAGGGGCAGGCGGCCCGGGTGCTGGTGTTCCGCGGGAGCAACCTGCTGACCAACGGCGCCCCGACGGCCGACCAGGCGCTCGACCTGTTCGGCGGGGCCGGCCTGCCCGGCGGGGTGTACGTCGGGTGACGGCCGGCGGTGGCGGAGGTCGGCGGCCCACGCCCGCAGCAGCGACTCGGCCGCCCGGCACGACTCCCGGGCGGCCGGCCGGCGGAGCGCCCGCCGCAGCACGGCGACGCTCTCGGCGAACAGCTCGCGCATCACCTCGGCCTGCTCGCGGGCCAGCAGCCGGCGGTAGGCCGGGTCGCCGGCCGCCTGCGATTCCAGTTCCCGCCGTTCGACGGCCAGCTTGGCGGCGGCCTGGACCCAGGACATGCCGCGGGCACGGTAGTAAGCGGCGCGGGCAAGGGTGGAGGTCGGGTCATGCGGGGTCACGGCCGGCCTCCGGGGTAGCGGTTGAATAGTGTTATCTTGTACAGTTATGACATGCGGCGGGCTGGCTGTCAAACCGACGGACGGCATGGCATGTCAGGAAATGGTCGGACGCTTAGCCATGTACTGAGTCTGGTGCCGGGAAAAGTGGCCGAGCGTAGCAGAGGGTGACCGACCTAGCAGCTAGAAAATACACCCGGCCGGTTCACCCAGGGTTCAAGAACGACTGCTGACCAGTGTGCGGTTTGGGCGCTTCAATCCGTAGGCCCTCTACGATGTCCGAGCCGCTCAGGTTTGGTAGCTTGGTGAGTTCGGTCGTGTGGAACACCGTAGCCTTGTAGATGACGGCGGTGGCCAGGAACAAGGCGTCCGGCGTCTTGATGCTCCGTTTGGGCTGGGCGACCGCCCCGCGTGAGCGAATTTCCCCGGCCTTTTCAGCGATCGCTTGCGTCGTGTCGGCAATCACGACGTTGGACCGCCGCACAAATTTGCGGAACTGCTCCGCACGGTTCGGCCATGCGGGCGTGTCGAGTATCTCGGCGTAAGCAGTTACCGGGACCAGCAGATCGGCGGCATTCCGGTCGATCTCGGCCACAACGAGGGAAATGTCATCGAGCGGCTTGTCCGCCTCCGCTCCGAACCAGGCGATAAACACACCGGCGTCCCAACAGTACAACGGGCGACTAACGGCCATTGCTGACCACCTCCGCGGGCACCGCCTCTGTAGAGGTGGTCGCCCGAAGTGTGCCCCGCAGGGATGCCAGCGTCGGCAACTCGTCGTCCAGCGGGTGGACCTCCAGCAACCGCACCTGAACCCGATCTGGGTACGGCTGGTCGCCGCTGTACGCACAGATGCCGGTGACGGTCACGCTCCGCTTCACCGCCTGCGTGACTTCCTCAAACAGCCGGTCCGGGAACGTGCAGACGACCGGGTCGCTGCCGATGGCTGTGAACAGGGTGAATTCGTGCCGGCCGTGGACGTTCAGCCGTTCGACCCGGCCCTTGACGGTGCCGAGGGACTGCCGCACGGCCTCTAGTCGCTTGTCGATGTTGGCCACGAACTGGGTAGTCAGAGTCACGTCGCCGATCCGCACCGACCGGCGAGTCAGGACCGGAGAGGCGAGCTTCCGGAACGCCCGCAGGTCGTCCGGTCGGAGTCGGCGGTCGATCGCGGTCCCGGTCTCCAAACTGCGGACGGCGCGGCTGAACTCGTCATACACACGACGGCCGGCGTCCGGGAATTTCGGCGGAGGTGCGGCCCGCAGCCCGAGAGTGGCACTCCCGACGGCCAACTCCGCCACCAGGTGGCGGACACCCACCACGCCTACCACTCGGGCGCAGACACGTTTGAGACAGTCCTGGAGGTCGGCCGTAAACTTGTTCAGATCGGCGAGCGAAACGGCCCCGCCGTCCCGCTCCTCCCCGCCGACGCTGACGTTTAGTGAGGCGATCATCGCGCCTCCAAATTACTCGACTCGTAGGGGCAGGTACAGCCACGAAGTGGATTTTTGTCCCGGTGATCCCTCGTCGGGCCGCGAAGACTTGCTACCTTCTCGACTTCGCTGCTCACCGACGACTCTCGGACAACACGTAGTTGCCCGGCGGTGCGGTAGAATACTATTGACCCCCGGAGGATGCCCCGTGCAACTGACCGTGTTCGTCGAGCCGGGGCCGGCCGGGTTCCGGGCCACCAGCACCATCCCCCTGGCGCTCACCGCCGACGGGCCGACGGCCGACGCCGCCGTGGCCGCCGTCCAGGCGCAGTACGCCGCCCGGCTGGCCGCCGGCGGGGAGGTGCGGGCGGTTAGCGTGTTGCCAGCCGACGACATCGCCGCCATCGCCGTGCAGATGCGGGCCAACCCGCTGTTTGAGGAGTACATGGCCGCCATCGCGGACTACCGGCGGGAACACAACGCCGTCCCCGCCTCGGACGTGGCCGAGTGACGACCAAGTACATCCTCGACAGCACCACCCTGACCCACTACCAGCGCGGCCACCCGAAGGTTGTCACGGCGGTGGACGCTCGGCCGCGGGACGAGTTGGGGGTGACAACGGTGAATGTCGAGGAGGCACTCGGCGGGTACTACCACCTGCTCCGCAAGGCCCGCACCCCGGAGGCTGAGGAACACGCAACTACTCTGCTCGCCCAGGCCGTGGTTATTCTGGCCCGGTTCACCATCCACCCGGTCACGGTGGCCGCCCGCACCCGGTTCGACGCCCTCATCAAGCTCAAGCTGAACGTCGGCGGGCATGACCTCAAGATCGCCGCCGTGGCCCTGGAACTCGGGGCCACGGTGGTGACGGAAAACGCCCGCGACTTCGGCCGCGTGCCCGGCCTGGTGTGGGAAGACTGGACCGCCTGACCGCCCCTTCCGACCTGCACTTTCGCCGACAAATCCCGTAAAATGGCCCAGTTGCACCCGCTCCGGAGTTCGCATGGCCACCGACCTCGCCGCCCCGCCGGAATACACCGCCGACAACATCAAGACCCTCAAGGACGCCGCACACATCCGTCAGAACCCCGGCATGTACATCGGGAATACGTCCTCCGCCGGCCTGCACCACCTCGTGTATGAGATCGTTTATAACTCCGTCGATGAAGCACTTGCCGGGTACTGCAAGCTCATCACGGTGTCGCTCCGCATGGACGGGTCGGTGTCCATCGCCGACGACGGCCGCGGCATCCCCGTGGACGTCAAGGCGGACACCGGCCGGTCCACGCTGGAGGAAGCCCTGACCATCGCCGGCAGCTCGGGCAAGTTCGACAACGCCGCCTACCGGGTGTCCGCCGGCCTGCACGGCATGGGCGCCAAGGCCATGAACGCCCTGTCCGAGTGGACCCAGGCCGAGGTCCGCCGCGGCGGCCGGGTGTTCCAGATGGACTTCGAGAAGGGGTACGCCACCGGACCGCTGCAAGACCTCGGCCCGGCCCCGGCCGGGGTCACCGGCACGACCATCAGCTTCAAGCCGGACGACGAAGTGTTCGACACCGTGCTGTTCGACTACCCCACCCTGGCCGACCGCTTCCGCGAACTGGCGTACCTCAACCCGGGCCTGGCCCTGAGCCTGCACGACGAGCGGGACGGTAAGCGGGACCGCTTCCAGTTCGACGGCGGCATCGCCGAATACGTGCTGCACTTGAACGCCCAGGAGAAGGCCGAACACCCGGTGCCAATTTACATCCGCAAGGACGTGAACGGGGTGCTGGTGGAGGCGGCATTACAGTACACGGCGGGCGAGGAAAAGATCGAGCGGTATTACACCAACAACGCCTTCAACCCGGGGGGGGGCACGCACCAGAGCGGGTTCCGCACCGGGCTGACCCGGGCCATGTCCGCCTACGGCAAGAAGGAGGGGCTGTTCAAGGACGGGGTGGAGGTCCGCGGCGAGGACTACCGGGAGGGGCTAACGAGCATCGTATCGATCGGTCACCCGGACCCGCTGTTCGAGAGTCAGACGAAGGTCAAGTTGAACAACCCGGACGTGGACGGGGCGGTGGCCAGCGTGGTGTACGAGGGGCTGCTCGAGTGGCTGGAGCGGAACCCGAAGGAGGGCAAGCGGGTGTGCCTCAAGATCCAACTGGCGGCCGAGGCCCGCATCGCCGCCATGAAGGCCCGCACCGCCCTGAAGGACCGCAAGAACCTGCTCAACGGCGGCGGCCTGCCCGGCAAGCTGATGGACTGCACCACCCGCGAGCGGGACAAGAGCGAGCTGTTCCTGGTCGAGGGGGACTCGGCCGGCGGCAGCGCCGAGGGCGGCCGGGACCGCTACTACCAGGCCGTGCTGCCGCTGCGGGGCAAGGTGCTCAACGTCGAGAAGGCCCGCGAGGAGAAGCTGCTCAAGAACGCCGAGATCGCCGCCCTCATCGCCGCCGTGGGCGTCGACATCGGGAACGCCGAGGACGTGACGAAGGTGCGGTACGGCAAGATCGTGATCCTGACCGACGCCGATGTGGACGGCCAACACATCCGCACGCTGCTGCTGACGTTCTTCTTCCGCCAGATGCGGAAGCTGATCGAGAACGGCAACCTGTTCGTGGCCCGGCCGCCGCTGTACAAGGTGACGCAGCGGAAGGAGACGCGGTTCGTCCAGACCCGCGAGGAGATGGCCGGCGAGCTGTTCGGCCGGGGGCTGCGGGACGCCCGGCTGGAGGTGCTGGCGGTCAACGGTCGCGCCGCCGCGACGGTGGCCGGGGACGCCCTGCGGGGGCTGGTGCCGATACTCGAAGAGGTGGACGAGGCGGCCCGCATCCTGGACCGCCGGGGCCACCCGTTCGGCGACTTCCTGAAGCGGCGGACGAGTGCCGGGCTGCCCGTGTTCCACGTCCGCCTCGGGCGGGAGGAGCAGTACCTGCACACGGCCGACGAGGTGGCCGCCTTCCGCACCAGACGCAGTGCCGAGCTGGGCCGCGAGCTGGTGCTGACGGACGAGGTGCCGACCGGCCCGGCGGCGGACGGCAGCGGGGCGCCGGCGGCCGACACCACGGACGAGCGGTATCGGTTCCACGTGGACGAGTGGCACGAGGTGAAGGCGCTGAACAAGGCGGTGGCCAAGCTGCTGGCGCTGGGGTTCGAGGTGGCCGACCTGGTGCCGCTTGCCCGGGTCGCCGGGCGGGAGCCGCCGGTGCGGTTCCTGCTCGTGAGCGGGGACAGCCGGCGGGAGCTGGAGCACCTGCGGCAGGCGGTCGGCGAGGTCCGCAAGGCCGGCGAGCGGGGGCTGGTGGTCACCCGGTTCAAGGGGCTGGGCGAGATGGACCCGGAGGAACTGTGGGAGACGACGCTCGACCCGGCGAAACGAACGCTACTGCGGGTGACGCTCAACGACGCGCTGGCGGCCGAGAAGATGTTCCGGACGCTCATGGGGGACGAGGTGGACGGCCGGCGGGAGTTCATCCTGCGGCACCGGGCCAACGTCGAGGACATCGACTACGGGGCGTGAGCCGGCTACTCGTCGTCCACGAACAAACTCGGGCGCTCGGATTTGGTGGCCGAGGGCGGCACAGGGGGCGGCACAGGGGGCGGCGGCGGGGAGGGGTCGGGCAGATCGCGTAAGCGGTGTGCGGTCAGTCCGGCAAACCGCGCGAGCGCTAAGGCGAGGTCGTCGTTCGAGACGAAGTGTCTCGGCCGGTGTTGAACCGCCGTCGCCACCACGAGTAGGTCGGCTTTGAGTCGGACGCGGTCCGACCCGTACTGACGCGCGACCTCGCCGAGGGAACGACCGTTGGTGAACTGGCGACCGAGTAGGGCGGTGATTTCGGCGGTGGACTAGTACTCTGTTGCAGCTAGTCTGTGCCACCGCTACAACTCCCCCAGCCCTCAAGGAGTCGCCATGCCGCCGCCGACCAAGATCGCCGTTACCCTG
>JAYVUZ010000281.1:0-8441 GCA_043787415.1 Fimbriiglobus sp.
GGCCCACCGTGCGGCACGGGTCGCCCACGGTGGGCCTCGAAGACTCGGCACCACCCTATGAAAGCGGTTGCTACGGTGCGACCGGGGCGGGGGCCGGGGCGGCCTCGGCGACCGGCGTCGTCGGCTGCGGCCGGAAGGCGGCCGGCGGCGTCCGCGGCTTGATCAGCGCCTGCTGCTCCGGCGGAAGCGTCGCCCGCCCTTCCAGAATGGCCTCGGCCAGCTTGGCCAGCACCACCTCGATGGACCGGATCGAGTCGTCGTTGCCCGGAATCGGCAGGTCCACGCTGTCCGGATCACTGTCCGTGTCGATCAGGGCGACAGTCGTCACCCCCATTCGCTTGGCCTCTTTAATGGCAATGTGCTCCCGTTTCGGGTCCACGATCACCAGAGCGTCCGGCAGCCGCGTCATGTCCCGGATGCCGAGCAGGTTGCGGCGGATTTTTAGGAATTCGCGGTTGAGCGTGGACACCATCTTTTTCGAGTAGTTGCGGATCGCCGCCGTGTCCGGCGCCTTGTCGAAGTCCAGCTTGCCGGCTTCCGTGATCAGGTTGGCGAAGTACTGCTGCATATCCACCCGCATCGGGTTCTCGCCGGCGGCGAGCCACATGCCTTCGAGTTCCTTCAGCCGGTTGAGCCGGTTGCGGATGGTCTTGAAGTTGGTCAGGGTGCCGCCCAGCCACCGCTCGGAGACGTACGGCATCCCGCACCGGCAGGCTTCCTTCTCGACGATCTCTTTGGCCTGGCGCTTGGTGCCGACGAACAGCACGAGCTGGCCGCGACTCACCACCTGGGTCAGGTAGCGGTACGAGCGGAGCAGCCCGCGGACGGTCTCCCGCAAGTCGATGATGTGGATGAGGTTCCGCTTGCCGTAAATGTACGGCCGCATCTTCGGGTTCCACCGGCTAGCCCGGTGACCGTAGTGAACGCCGGCGTCCAACAGGTCTTTGACATCGACTAGCGCCACATCGTCCTCCCCCTTCCCTTTGCGGCGGCAGCAGTTAGGCTGACGCTTGGTCGCAACGGGCCTCAACAGGTACGGAACGCCCCCAACCCGATTTCTGGGGCGGAAGCTGTTACCTTAGCAGGACCGGCCGGACCGTCAAAGGTTTCTCCGAGCCTGGCCGGGCGGATTTTCTTCATGGCCCGACTCGTCCCGGTGCTGGACATCCTGTGCGGCCGGGTGGTCCGGGCCGTCGGCGGCCGGCGGGGCGAGTACCGGTCGTTGGCCTCGCCGCTGTCTGGCACCGCCGACCCGGTGCCGACGGCTCGTGCCTTGCTTGCCGCCACCGGGGCGACCGAACTGTACGTCGCCGACCTGGACGCCATCACCGGGCCGGCTCCGATCCTCTCGCCCAACTGGGAAGTCGTCGGCCGGCTGGCGGAACTTCCGGCGACGGTCTGGCTGGACTACGGACACCGCGACGACTTCGACGAGGCGGAAGCACTCGGGGCGGGCGTGACGCACTTCGTGCTGGGGACCGAAACCCTCGGCGGTGTGGACACCGTCTACCACACGTGGGCCATGTACCGGGACTGCGGCGAGGTCATGGTGTCGCTCGATCTAAAGGCCGGCGTGCTGCAATGCTCCTGGGCCACCGACCTGATCGACGCACTCAAGCAAGCCGCGGGCTGCTTCAGTCGGGTGCTAGTTCTGGACGTGGCGGCAGTTGGCGAGCGCACCGGACCGACCACCGGGCCGCTCTGCCGGCGAGTGCGGGACGCCTTCCCAGACGTTGAGGTGTGGACCGGCGGCGGCATCCGCAACCGCGATGACGTGCAACGACTCGCTGACGCCGGGGCCGACGCCGTGCTGGTGGCGTCGGCCCTGCACGACGGGACGCTGCCGTGACGCCGCTGCCCCTTGCCGATCCGTGCGGCGGCTGCGGCCGGTGCTGTGAACACATCGGCCTGCCGCCGTTCGAGGCCGCCAACCCGGACTTCGGCCCGCAACGGGTCCGCACCCGCGGCCTGTCTGCTGCCCAACTGGCCGACGCCGTGCTGGACACCGAGCTGTTCCAACTCATGCCGGCCGAGCTGCGTCGGGAACATGCCGAGCTGCTGCTGAACCTAATCGCCGACCCGACCGGCGGGCCGTGCGCCTGGTACGACCCGGACGCGAAACGGTGCCGGCACCACGACTGGCGGCCAGCCACCTGCCGACGGTTCTGGCCGAACGACGAGCGGTGCAACGAACTCCGGGCCGACCCGGCGGTGCGACTGCACTGGCAGGACGACACCACGCTGACGGCCTGGCTCAACCCGCGGCGGTGACGCTCAGCGGACGCCGGCCGGCACAATGACCGGCGACGCCGCGGGTGTGGCCACCGGCCATCGGTACGGCACGGCTGCGAGCTGGAGTTCGTCCCGCCCGTCGATTTTGACCCCGTCGATCTGGCTCCGGGTCAGAATGATGTCCGCGTCGGTGTACTGGCCTGCCAGTATGCGTTCGATCACCTGGAGCCGGGTCGCCCACTGACGGAGCGAGTCGTCCGCCGGCCGGCCCGCGACTCGCCGCGAAGCCACTTCCAGACGGCTGAACGCGTCCGGCCGCCCCACATGCAGGTGACAGGCGGCAGCGACCACAGCCAGCCCGGCGTCGTCCGGGAATCGGGCCGCCGCGTCGTCCGCAAGCCGACACGCCTCGTCCCAGCGGCCGGCCAGCATGAGCGTCGTTGCCTCGAACCCGACCACCGCCGTCTGCGAACGACCGGCCGGGTTCCGCCGGCAGCGGACCGCCGCGTCGTCGGGGCGGCCGACGTTCGCCAGGACGATCTGCAACACTTCCTCGCAGTAGTCGCACGGGTCAAGTTGAACCGCCCGCTCGGCCGCCGCCACCGCCCGGTCGAACTGGTGGAACGAGGCGAACAGCCAGGCGGCAACCACCGCCCGCTCGGCCGCCCCGGCGTCGGTGTCGGTTGCCACCGCCGCAGCCGTTCGGCGGAACCAGCGGTGGTACCGGGCGGCCGCGTCCGGCGGGATGGCGTCCAGGACCAAGGCGGCGGTCGCGTCGAAGGGGCCGAGCGCCACCAGCGTCCGAATTTCGCGCTCGATCGCGCCGAAGACCAGCCGGGCGTCCGTCGGCTCCGCGTCGGCCGCCGCCACCAGTGCCGGCAACCCCGCGTTGAGCTCCAGCAACTTGGCCTCCGGCGCGTTCAGCACCTGTGTGTAGAGTTGGCCGATGCTGGCCCCGACGGCCGCCGACCACCGGAGGGCTTTCGGGTCAGCCCCGCCCAGCCGGGCGGCCCACTGACGGTCCCACTCGCAGGCCATGATTTGGGCACCCGACGCCTCACCGGCCTGGCCCATGCGGGCCAGCCGGAGGCCCGTCCGGACGGCCACGGGGCGCCAGTCCGCCGGGGCCAGCTCGGTCGCCCGGTCGAGCGCCCGACACGCTTCCGCCCAGTCGGTCTGGCCGACCGTCAGCCCGAGTGCCCGCCAGGCGTCAGACGAACCCGGGTGGGACCGCACCGCCTGCCGGGCGACGCCTCCGCCTCCGCCTGCCGGCCGGCCTCGTACAGCCACTCGACTCGCTCGGTCAGCCGAGACGGGGTCCGCGGCCCGTTGGCAACAGCCGCCGCCAGCGTACCGCCCAAGCTGGCGACGTGGGCCGCTTTCACGGCCGGCTGGTCGGTCACGTCTGCCAGCACGATGGCCCGCCGCCGCTTCGCCAAGTCGTCCGGGCGCACGGCGAGCCACCGCCCCAGTTCGGCCAGTTCGCGGAGGTGGAGTGGCCGCGCGGTTTTGTCGAATATGCCCTCCAGCTTGACGGCCGTCTCGATGCGGAACATCGCCGGGCGGTCGCAGATCAACGCCCGCACCCGCTCCAGCATCGCCGTCGGCAGTTCCGGCGGCTTGACCAGCGGCACCGCGGGCGGGCCGGCGAGAGCCAGCAAGGCCGCCGCCGTCAGTAGGGCGTGAGACATGCGTACTGCCTACCACACCCGACCGACGGCCGGCAAGCCCGCCCGGCCGGTTCGGCTTGTTCTTGCCCCCACCGCCTGCCTATAGTCCGCGGCTCACGCCGTGTCCTGTCGCGCCGGGGAAGGACTCCCGATGGCCGTCGCCGACCCCCCGCCCGCCGCGACTGCCGCCCGCCTGCGGCCCCGCCCGCACCACGCCGGGCCGGCCGTCGAGACGCCACAACTGTCCGTGGTGGTGGTCAACTTCTGCCAGTGGAAGAACACCGCCCGACTCACCCGCCAGCTCCGCCGCAGTGAGGCGGTCCGCCGCGGGGCGGCGGAAGTGGTGATCGTGGATAACCGCTCGCCGCACAGCCGGCTGGCCGGCAAACTGGCCCGACTCAGCGGCGTGACGGTGGTGCGGGCTAGCGAAAACCAGGGGTTCGCCCGTGCGGTCAACCAGGGCAACAGTTCCAGCCGGGGCGAGTGGGTACTGCTGCTGAACCCGGACGTGACTGTGCCGCCGGGCTTCCTGGACGACGTGCTGGACGCCGCCCAGCGCTGGCCGGCCCGCGACCCGACGGCCGGGGTGATCGGCTTCGCCTTGCGGCACCGGGACGGCAGCCGGCAGGCGTCGTGCGGCACCTTCCCGACATTCACCTCCACGCTGCGGGGGCTGCTCAAGCCGCGTGCCCGGCGGAAGTGCCAGCACCAGCCGGAGGAGGGTCGCCGGCCGGTGGCCTGGGTGACGGGCGGTTGCCTGCTCGCCCGGCGGGACTGCTTCACCGAACTCGACGGGTTGGACGAACAGTTCTTCCTCTACTACGAGGATGTCGATTTCTGCCGGCGGGCACGCGAGGCCGGCTGGGGCGTGTGGCACGACCCGGCCCTACGGGTGACGCACCACTTCCCGCTGCACGAACGCCAGGTGCCGCCGCCGCTGCGGCTGGTCACCCGGCACGCCCTGCTCACCTACGCCGGCAAGCACTGGGCCGGTTGGCAGAGCCGGGCGCTCGGCCAGGTGGTGTGGGCGGAGGCGGTGGCCCGCGAGTGGTTGGCCCGGCGGCGTGGTGATGCCGTGGGGGCGAAGTGCTTCAACCAGCTCCGCGGACTTGTCGGCGACTTGCGGCACGGCCGGGCCGCGGTGGCCGCGTCGCGGGTGCGGCAGGCGGCCCGACTGCTCGACCCGATCGCCGCCGCCCAGGACGGGCGGACGGCGTGCCCGGATGAGGCCATGACCCCACCGCTTTCCGTCATCATCCCCTCCTACAAGCGGGCCGACCTACTGGCCGACTGCCTGCGGGCGGTGACGGCCTTCGCCCCGCCCGGCACGCAACTCCTGGTCGTGGACGACGCCTCGGCCGGCGGCGTCATCTCACTCACCGCCGCCGACTTCCCCGGCGTCCAGGTGGTCCGCCTGTTGAAACGAAGCGGGTTTTGCGTCGCGGCCAACGCCGGCATCGCCGCCGCGACGGCCCCGGTGGTGCAACTGCTCAACGACGACGCCGTACCTCATGCTGGTTGGGCCGACGTGGCCCTGCCGCACTTCGCCAACCCCGAGGTGGTGGCCGTCGCCCCGCTGGTGTGGCAGCACGACCGGCCGGGGGTGATCGACTCGGCCGGCGACGAGTACGACCGCGGCGGGTTCGCCCGCAAGCGGGGCCACGGCAGCCGCACCCCGCCGCCGACCGGCTGGGTGTGGGGCGTCAACGCGACGGCCGGCTTCTACCGCCGCTCGGCCCTGCTCGCCGCCGGCGGCTTCCCGGCCGACTTCGGCGCGTACTTCGAAGACGTGGACCTGTCGCACCGGCTGCGGGCGATCGGCCGGGTGTGGTTCGAGCCGGCCAGTGTGGTGACGCACCGCGTGTCGGCCAGCTACGGCCGGCGGCCGGGGCGGCGGGTGGTCGAGATGCAGTCGCGGAATGAGGAGCGGGTGTTCTGGCGGCACGTCGGCCGGCGGCACCTCGGCCGACACCTCGCCGTGCTCGCCGGGAAGGCGTGCCGGCGGGTGGAAGACGGCACGCTCGCCCCGTGGTTGACCGGCCGGGTGCGGGCCTGGGCCGGCCGTTGATGCCGGTCGGCCGCATCCTGCGAGAATGCGTGTGTCCCGCCGGCAAGTCGCCCCGCACGCCCTGGCCGCCGGCCTCGGGCTGGTGCCCGTCGCCATCCTGGCGTGGGCGCCGCACGCCCGGGCCGTCGCCCGCGGGCAACAGCGGCTGAGCGAAGTCGCCCGGTCGCTGGCCGGGCGGTGTGACAACCTCATCCGCGACGCCGACGACCACCTCACCCGGCTGACCGCCGACCACGCCGGCGACCCCCCGGCGACCGTGCGGCGGCGGCGAGAGTACAACGACCCGCGGTTCCGCGAGTTCGGGGTGATCGACCCGGCCGGCCGGCTGGTGCGGACCAACCGGGGCGACAAGCCGGACCCGGTGCCAGCGGCCGAGCGGTCCGACCCGGCCGACCCCGGGCTACAGGTCGTCGGCACGCTGCGGACGACCGAGATGCAAGAGGTGTCGATCGTCCTGGCCAAGCCCACCGGCCGGGGGCTGGGCGAGGTGAACGTGCTCGTCGATCCCGGCCTCTTCACCCTGTTGGTGGACGACGTGGGGCTGGGGGCCGGCGGGTTCCTGGCCGTGGCCGCCGCCGACGGCCGGCCGCTGGCAACCATGCGCGAAGGCACCAACTTCGTGGACCGGGCGTGGCTGACCGGGCCGGCACAAGCCGGCCGGCTGCGGGCCGACGTGCCGGCCGGCGACGGCCGGCTGCGGGTGGTGGCCGAGGCCGCCCGCGGCGCGGTCACGGCCGGGGTGCCGCGGGACGTGGCCCTGATCGGCCTGCCGGTGTTGCTGACCACCGCCGGCGTCGTCTTCTGGGCCACCTGGCGGCGGCGGGCCGGGTGGATCCAGGCCGACTTGATCCACTCGGACGATCGGTCGGCCCGGTGCGTGCTGTTCCCCCGCACCGTCCGGTCCGGCCCGTGCGGCCGCTGGTGGTGTCCGTACTGCCGCTACCGGCTGACGCGACTCATGGCCTGGCGGTTCCTGCTCGCCGCCGAGACCGCCGAGCGGACCCGCCAGAGGCGGAACGGGGCCGTGCTGTCCCTGGTGCAGCTGGAGGCCAGCATGGCCCCGTTCGCCGCCGGCCGCGGGTGGCGACACCCCGAGTCGCAGCGGCGGTGGCCGTGGGGGCCGTACGGCTGGATGCTCCGGCCGTCGACCGCCGACTTGCAGGCCGGCTGGATTTTCGGCGGCCCGGCCGGGCGGCTCGGGTTGTCGGCCGCCCGGCCGGGGCGGGCGGCCCGGGAAGCCGACCCCGTCGCGTTCGGCCCGTCGGGCCGGTCGGCCGTGCCCGACCATGCGTTCCCGGGGCGGGTGATGGCCCGGCTGAGCGTCTTCCAGCCGGTCCAGCTCCGCATGCCGATGGCCGGCGTCGGCGGGTCGGAGACGAGCCGGGACGACCGCAGCGACTGGCCGTTCACCTGGGGCGTCCGCGAGTCCGTCGTCGCCCTGTGCTGGGTGTACCCGCCCGGCCGGCCGACCCCGGGCCGGCCGGCCCGCAACCCCAGAGGCACGGCGGCGGGGGTGGGGCCGCTCGGCCAGCCCCTCACCCCGGCCTCGCACTGCCGCCTGATGCTCTCCCCGCTGGGGGGTCACATCCGCGTCGGCCGGTTCGCGCCGGCCGTCCGGCCCGCCACGTCGCGGGCGCTGGCGGCGGCCGTCGGTCGGGCGCTGCGGCTGCCCGGCTGGGTCGGCCGCGGCCCCGTCGACGGCCTGTTCCCGTACCTGACGCCGACCCAGCGGTCGGCCCCCATCTGGCGGCCAATCCGCCACGTCGTCGCCGGCGGCGTCGTCCTCCACCGGACCGACGCGACCGCCTTCCTGGTCGCCCAGACGCCGGGCGCCGGCGACGCCCGCTGGCGCCGCCGCGGGGCCGCCGACCCGGCCGCCGTCGGCCGGCTCATGTGCCGCCAAGCGGTGGCGCTGGCCGCGACTGCCCTTGACGGCCCGGTGCCGACCGCCGTGGTGTTGACACAGGCCGGCCGCCGCAAATTAGTTCGCACGCGGACCCTGGCCGCCGACCTCGACCGGCGGCTGCGGCTGGCCCCCGGTCGCCTGACCGGCCCCGGCAACGCCGGCGTCGCCCTGCGACGGACGCTCCAGGCCCGGCGACTCCGGGCCGTGGTTCTCGACCTGGTGTCGGCCCTCGGACTGCCCCGGGCGTCCCGGCCGGCCCTCTCCTCTCGCCCGCGCCACCCGACGGTGTCGCCGGCCCACCCCGGGTGACACCCGGGGCCCCGCCCGCGGCGTCTGCCCGGCGGCTACCGTCCCCTTACTGCCCCGCGGCCCGGCCCGCCGGCCCGCCGGCCCGCCCCGCGCCCGCCGTCCTGGCACGCCCCGACGGGCGGGCGGGGGGTGGCCGGTCCCCACCGAGTTCCCGCCCATGCTGCTCACCGTCCACGCCCGCACGCACACGGTCTGGCGGGTCGACCCCGACCCGGCCGCCCGGCCGGTCGACACCGGCCGCCCGACGCTGTCGTGC
>JAYVUZ010000282.1:0-4310 GCA_043787415.1 Fimbriiglobus sp.
CCTCGAAGACTCGGCACCACCCTACGACGGTCACCGCCGCATCAGCGTCTCGTCCAGGTTCAGCAGCACGTTGCCGACCACCGCCCACGCCGCCAGCTCGACCACGTCGCCGGCCGCCGGGCCGATGGGGTCGGTGGCCATCTTCGCCGCCCGCACCGGGTCGGCCGCGTACTTGGCCTTCGCCGTCTCGAACACATTCGACAGCCGGTTCCGCTCGGCGGCCGTCGGCTCCCGGCACAGCATCACCCGCACCCCAAACCCGACCGGGTCGGCCGCCGCGTGCATCCGCCGGCCGAGGCCCTGGGCCGCTTCCACGTAGACCGGGTCGTTGAGCGTCACCAGGGCTTGCAGTGGCGTGTTGGTCCGCACCCGGCGGAGGCTGCACGTCTCGCGGCTCGGGGCGTCGAACGTCACCAGCGACGGGTACGGATTGGTCCGCCGCCACTCGGTGTACACGCCCCGGCGGTGGCGGTCCTCGCCGCTGCTCGTCTGCCAGTCCATGCTCCGGCCGAAGGCCGCACTCAGCCCGAACGTCGGCTGCGGCGGCCGGGCCGGCGGGCCGAACCGCTTGTCGCTCAGCAGCCCGGCGACGGCCAGCGCCTGGTCCCGCACCGTCTCGGCCGGCAGGCGGTGGCGGGGGCCGCGGCTGACCAGCTTGTTGTCCGGGTCGGCCGCCAGCGCCGGCGCCGTCACCTTCCCCGACTGCCGGTACGCCCGGCTAGTCACCAGCAGCTTGAGCAACTCCTTCACGTCCCATTTGAGGTCGTCGCGGAACGTCACCGCCAAGTAGTCCAGTAGCTCCGGGTGCGTCGGCCGGTCGCCCTGGCTGCCGAACTCCTCGCCCGTGCGGACCAGCCCGGCCCCGAACAGTTGCTCCCAGAAGCGGTTGACCGTCACCCGGGCCGTCAGCGGGTTGTCCCGGCTCACCAGCCACTCGGCGAGCGCCAGGCGGTCGGTGCCGGCCATCGGCGGGAAGGCGGCCGGGGTGCCGGGCGACACCGCCTCGCCGAGGTCGAGGTAGTTGCCGCGGTGCATGAGCTTCGTCAACCGCTTGCCGGCCGACTGCTCCCGCATCACCGGCACCGTGCCGCCGAGCTTGACGGCGAACGCCGTCCCGCCGCCGAGCGCGGCCCGGCCCGGCCGCTGGACTGGCGGGTCGCTCAGCGTCAGCGTCGGCGCCTCGTCCTTGCGGTCGGCGTCCTGCTGGGTGTTGAACACGGCGAACAGTTGGAAGTACTCGGCCTGCGTCAGCGGGTCGTACTTGTGGGTGTGGCACTGGCAGCAGGCCATGCTGGTGCCCATCCACACGGCCATCGTGGTGTTCACCCGGTCCACCACGGCGGCCACGCGGAACTCCTCGTCGGAGGTGCCGCCCTCGTTGTTGGTCATGGTGTTGCGGTGGAAAGCCGTGGCCACCAGTTGCGCCTCGGTCGGGTGCGGCAGCAGGTCGCCGGCCAACTGGTCCACCGTGAAGCGGTCGAACGGCTGGTTGGCGTCGAGCGCCCGGATGACCCAGTCGCGGTACGGCCAGATGGTGCGGGGCGGGTCGTCGGCGTAGCCGGCGCTGTCGGCGTACCGGGCCAAGTCCAGCCACAGCCGCGCCCAGTGTTCGCCGTACCCCGGCTTCGCCAACTGGGCGGCGACGAACCGCTCGTACCAGTCCGGCCGCGGGTCGGCAACGAATGCCTCCACCTCCGGCATGGTCGGCGGCAGGCCGGTCAGGTCGAGGGCCAGCCGGCGGGCCAGGGTGGTGCGGTTCGCTTCCGGCTGGAAGTCGAGGCCGGCCGCCGTCAACCCCCGGCGGATGAACTGGTCGATGTCGCCGGCCGGCCGCACCGGCGGGGCGTAGCTCCAGTGGACGGCGTACTTCGCCCCCTGCTCCACCCACCGCCGCAGGGTGTCCACCTCGGCCGGCGACAGCGGCTTGCCGAACTTCGGCGGCGGCATCACCTCGTCGGCGTCGTGGGCCGTCACCCGCTTGAGCAGCTCGCTGTCGGCCGGCCGGCCGGGCGTCACGGCGTCGGACGGCTGGTCCAGCCGCAGCTCGGCCTTGCGCGCCTTGGGGTCCGGCCCGTGGCAGGCAAAGCAGCGGTTGGACAGGATCGGCCGCACGTCCCGGTTGAAGTCCACCGGTGGCGGGGCGAGCAGCAGCAGGGCGACGAGCATCGGGCACCGGACGGGCGGCGGGCGGGTGTTCTCATTGTGACCACTGGCGGCGGTTGGGGCAACCGTCGGCGGCGGATGTTCCTGTTTCGCGGGAAACCGCTCCTGCCGGGCCGTAAGATTCGCCCTACGTCGGTCGTAACGGTGTTGCCGGACGGATCGGCCGGAAACGCGGAGTGTTTCCGATAGCAGCGGGCGACTCGCGTTCTAAGGTTGCCCCGCCGGAACAACCCCTGCCACCGGACGCCCCCGGCCCGCCATGACCGCCCCCGCCGCTCGCACGCACATCCTGACGATCGGCCTGGAAGACTACTTTCAGGTCGGGGCGTTCAACCGCTTCGTGCAGAAGAACCAGTGGTATCGGTTCGAGACCCGGCTGGAGGCGAACACCGCCCTCGCCCTCGAACTGCTGGCCAAGCACCAGGCGACGGCGACGTTCTTCGTCCTCGGCTGGGTGGCCGCCCGGTTCCCCGACCTGCTGCGGCGGGTGACGGCGGCCGGCCACGAGGTCGGCGTGAAGGGGTACTACCACCGCGGCCTCGGCGAGATGACCCCGGCCGAGTTCGCCGCCGACGCCATCCGCGCCCGGGACGCCGCCGAACAGGCCACCGGCCGGCGGGTGGCCGGCTACCGCCTGGCCGACGGCTGGCTCGGGCCGGACGACTTGTGGGCGCTGGACGTGCTGGCCGAGGCCGGGTTCGCCTACGACAGCAGCCTGGCCCCGATGCACGGGCGGTTCGCCGGCCAGCCGTTCCGCCGCCTCGTCCACCCGCACCACCTGGGCGACCGGGTGCTGTGGGAGGTGCCGGTCAGCACGGCCCCGCTGTTCGGCCGCACCATGCCGGTGGCCGGCGGCAACTACCTCCGCCAACTGCCCGGGTGGGTGGCCCGGCGGGCGGCCCGCCGCTGGGTGGCGGCCACCACGGCCCCGCTGGTGTCGTACTTCCACGTCTGGGAGTTGGACGCCGGGCAGCCGCGGCTGTCGGTCGGCGGCTGGGCCACCCAACTGCGGCACTACCGCAACCTGCGGGGCATGGCGGCCAAGCTGGACGCCCTGCTGACGGAGCACCGGTTCGTGTCGGCGGCCGACTTCCTAGGGGTCCGCACCACCCGCCCGAGCGACGGCCGGGCCACCGACCACGCCATCAACCTGGGCGACACGTCCACCGCCACCCCGCTGCCGCCGCACCTGCTGGACACCCACCTGCCGCCCAAGGCGGCGGACGCCGACGGCCCGCGGGTGCCGGTCAGCCTGGTGGTGCCGGTGTTCAACGAGGAGGAGACGCTGCCGTACCTGGGCAACACCCTGCAGCGGGTCCGCCAGCACCTGGCCGGCCGGTACGACGTGCGGTTCGTGCTGGTGGACGACGGCAGCACCGACCGCACCTGGGACGGCCTGCTGGCCCGGTTCCGCGACCGCGTGGGGTACGACCTGGTCCGCCACGACGCTAACTTCGGGGTGGCCGCGGCCATCATGACCGGCATCAAGCGGGCCGGCACCGAGGTGGTGTGCAGCATGGACTGCGACTGCACCTACGACCCGCTCGAACTGGCCCACATGATCCCCCTGCTGACGCCGGGCGTGGACCTGGTGACGGCCAGCCCGTACCACCCGGCCGGCGGCGTGCGGAACGTGCCCGGCTGGCGGCTGGGGCTGAGCAAGGGGGCCGCCTGGCTGTACCGCCGCGTCCTCCGCACCAAGCTGCACACGTACACGAGTTGCTTCCGGGTGTACCGCCGCAGCAGCGTGGCCGGCTACCAGTTGAAGCACTTCCGCTTCCTGGGTGTCGCGGAGCTGCTCGGCCGGGTGGACCTGGCCGGCGGCGGCATCGTCGAGTACCCGGCCGTGCTGGAGGTCCGCATGTTGGGCCGCTCCAAGATGAAGACCGTCCGCACCATCCTCGGCCACCTGCGGCTGATGGCGTCGCTGGCCTGGGACCGCTTCCGCGGCCGGGCCGGCAAGCCGCAGCGGGAGCTGGTCATCAAGAGCATGGTGGACAACCTGACGGCCGACGGCGGCCTGCTCATCCGTGACCAGGCGGCCCGCACCCCGAAGTCGGGGCCGGACGTGCGGAAAGCCGTGCTGCCGGCCAAAGACTGACCCCCACTCCTGGTGGGACGGGGGTGAAGCCCGTACCCAGTTAGGG
>JAYVUZ010000283.1:0-8483 GCA_043787415.1 Fimbriiglobus sp.
GCAAGTGGACGGCCATCTGGTCGCCGTCGAAGTCGGCGTTGAAGCCTTTGCAGACGAGTGGATGGATTCGAATCGCGTTGCCTTCGACCAGCACCGGCTCGAACGCCTGAATGCCCATTCGGTGCAGGGTCGGAGCGCGATTCAGGAGGACGGGGTGGTTCTTGATAACCTCTTCAAGGATATCCCAAACCTCTTCGACCTTGCGCTCGAGCATCTTCTTGGCCGACTTGATCGTGTCGGCATGGTTGAGCTCGCGGAGTCGGCGGATGATGAACGGCTGGAAGAGTTCCAGCGCGATCTTCTTCGGCAGACCGCACTGGTGAAGGCGGAGGTCGGGGCCGACCACGATCACGGACCGCGCCGAGTAGTCGACACGCTTGCCGAGCAGGTTCTCGCGGAACCGGCCCTGCTTGCCCTTGATCATGTCGGTGAGCGACTTGAGCGGCCGGTTCGACGACCCCAGCACGGGCCGCTTGCAGCGGTTGTTGTCAAACAGGGCGTCCACCGACTGCTGCAGCATCCGCTTCTCGTTGCGGATGATGACTTCCGGCGCGTTCAGGTCAACTAGCTTCTTGAGCCGGTTGTTCCGGTTGATGATCCGGCGATACAGGTCGTTCAGGTCGCTGGTGGCGAAGTTCCCGCTGTCGAGCAGCACCAGCGGGCGGAGGTCCGGCGGGATGACTGGGATGCACTCCAGCACCATCCACTCGCACTTGTTGGCGCTGTCCCGCAGCGCCTCGACGGTCTTGAGCCGCTTGACCAACTCCTTCATCCGCTGCTTGCTGGCCTTCTCGCCGCGGAGCATTTCCTTGTCCAGCCGCTCCCGCAGGTCGCGGGACAGCGTCACCAGGTCGAGCTTCTCCAGCAGCTTCTTGACCGCCTCGGCCCCCATGTCCACTTCGAACGTGTCGCCGTGCTCGGTGCGGTACTGGCGGTACTCGTCCTCCGTGAGCAGTTGCCGCTCCTTCAGCGGCGTTTCGCCCGGGTCGATCACCACATAGTCCTGAAAGTAGATGATCTTTTCCAGGCTGCTGGTCTTCATGTCCAGCAGGGTGCCGAGGCGGGACGGCATGGCCTTGAAGAACCAGATGTGGACGACCGGGGCGGCCAGCTCGATGTGGCCCATCCGCTTCCGCCGGACGCGGCTGTGCGTCACCTTGACGCCGCAGCGGTCGCAGATCATGCCCTTGTACTTCATCCCGCGGTACTTGCCGCAGGTGCATTCCCAGTCCTTCTCCGGCCCGAAGATGCGCTCGCAGAACAGGCCGTCTTTCTCCGGCCGGTAGGTGCGGTAGTTAATAGTCTCCGGCTTCTTCACCTCGCCGAAGCTCCACGACCGGATGTCGTGCGGGCTGGCGAGCGAAATGCGGACGGCCCCGTAGTCGTTGATGCGGTCGTACGACCCGGTCTCGGCGGCGGCGGCGGAAGCGGCGCTCATATGTAGTCCCCGGATGTGCGGGTGAAAGTGTGCGGTGAGGGTGACGGCGGGTACGCCCGGGGACGGCCTGTCCCCGGGCGTTACGCTTGGCGACGAGTGGCTAGACTCGCTTCTTCTCCAACTGCATGTTCAGCCCCAGCCCGCGGATCTCGTGCGTCAGCACGTCGAAGCTGGCCGGCGTGCCCGCCTCCAGGGTGTTCTCCCCCTTCACCATGCTCTCGTAAATCTTGGTGCGGCCCTCCACGTCGTCACTTTTCACTGTGAGCAACTCCTGGAGGATGTAGGCCGCCCCGTAGGCCTCCAGCGCCCACACCTCCATCTCGCCGAACCGCTGGCCGCCGAACCGGGCCTTCCCACCCAGCGGCTGCTGGGTGATGAGCGAGTACGGCCCGGTGGCCCGGGCGTGAACCTTGTCGTCCACCAGGTGGTGCAGTTTGAGCATGTACAGGTAGCCAACCGTCACCGGCTGCTCGAACCGTTCGCCGGTGCGGCCGTCGTACAAGATGCTTTTGCCAGTGTCCGGCAGACCAGCCTCCTTGAGGATGGCGTTGATCTCGCTCTCGTCCGCCCCGTCGAACACCGGCGTGATGGCCTTGAACCCCAGCCGCGACGCGGCGAACCCCAGGTGCGTCTCCAGAATCTGGCCGACGTTCATCCGGCTCGGCACCCCGAGCGGGTTCAGGATGATGTCCACCGGCGTGCCGTCCTTCAGGTGCGGCATGTCCTCCTCGGGCAGGATCTTGGAAATCACGCCCTTGTTGCCGTGCCGCCCGGCCATCTTGTCGCCGACCGAGATCACCCGCTTGGTGGCCACGTAGCATTTGACCATCTGCTGGACGCCCGACGGCAGCTCGTCCCCGCGGTTCAAGCTGTTCTGCTTCCGCTCCTGCTCGTCGATGAAGAACTGTAGCCGCTCCCAGTGCCGGGAGTGGATCTTGGCCACCTTCTTCTGCACGTCCGGCGTGCGGACGTCCAGGAGGTCCAGCTTGAACCCGCGGGCCTCTTCCGCCGTCGCCTTGTCGTCCTTGTCGCTGCCGAACGGCTTGCCGGTGGCCGGGTTCTTGAGCTGCTTGGCCTCGATCACCTCCTCCAACGCCTTGACGAACTCCCGGAACTGCTCGGCGATCTTCTCCGAGTACTCGGCGTCGATGGCCTTCTGCTGCTTGGTCAGTTCCTTCTTCTCGTCCTCCGTCATGCTCGCCTTGCGGCTGTACCGATGGGTCGCAATCACGATCCCCTCGACACCCGACGGCACCTCCAGGGAGTCGTTCTTCACGTCCTCGCCGGCCCGGCCGAAGATGGCGTGCAGCAGCTTCTCCTCCGGGGTCAGCTCGCTGCGGCTCTTCGGCGACACCTTGCCCACGAGAATGTCGCCCGGCCGAACGTACGTGCCAACGCGCACGATCCCCTGGTCGTCCAGGTTGTTCAGCGCCTTGGGCGACACGTTCGGGATGTCCCGGGTGAACTCCTCCTTGCCGAGCTTCGTCTCCCGAATCTCGAGGTCGTACTCCTCGATGTGGATCGACGTGTACGTGTCGTTCTTGACCAACCGCTCGCTGATGATGATCGCGTCTTCGTAATTGTAACCCTCCCACGACATGAACGCCACCAGCACGTTCCGGCCGAGGGCCAGCTCGCCGTGGTACGTCGCGGCCCCGTCGGCCATGATCGTCCCCTTCTTCACCTTCTGCCCGACCTTGACGATCGGCTTCTGGTTCAGGCAAGTCCGCTCGTTCAGCCCGGTGAACTTCCGCAGCACGTACTCGCGGACGATCTTGTCCTTCTCCTCGATTTTGATGCGGGCGGCGTCCACGTAATGCACCGTGCCGTCTTCCTGGGCACGCACCAACATCCCCGAGTGCCGGGCCACCTCCTTCTCGATACCCGTGCCGACGATCGGCGGCTCGGGCACCAGCAGCGGCACCGCCTGCCGCTGCATGTTGCTACCCATTAGCGCCCGGTTGGCGTCGTCGTGCTCCAGGAACGGGATGAGCGCGGCCGACACCCCCACCATCTGCTTGGGGGACACGTCGATGTAGTCCACCTGATTGGACGCCACGCTACCCAGCTCGCCCGTCACCCGGCCGTTGATGCGGTCGTGCATGATCTTGCCGTGGCTGTCCGTCTCGGTGTCGGCGGGGGCCAGCTTGAGCCGACTCTCCTCGTCGGCCCGCAGCTTCACCACCTCGTCCGTCATCTTGCCGTTGAGGGCCTTGCGGTACGGCGTGGTCAGGAACCCGTACTCGTCGATCTCGCTGAAGATAGCGAGCGACGAGATCAGCCCGATGTTCGTCCCTTCGGGCGTCTCGATCGGGCAGATGCGGCCGTAGTGCGAGATGTGCACGTCCCGCACCTCGAACCCGGCCCGCTTGCGGTTCAACCCGCCTGGCCCGAGGGCGCTCAGCCGCCGCTCGTGCGTCAGTTGGGCCAGCGGGTTGGTCTGGTCCACCACCTGGCTCAGTTCGCTCCGGCCGAAGAAGTACTCGATGGCCGCACTCACCGACTTCGGGTTGATGAGCGTCCGCGGCGTCATCTCCTGCTCGTCCTTGATGGCCATCCGCTCCTGCACCGTCCGCCGGAGCTTGAGGAACCCCTTCCGCAGCTCGTCGGCGGCCAGCTCGTCGATGGTCCGCAGCCGGCGGTTGCCCAGGTGGTCGATGTCGTCCACATGGCCCTTGCCGGCCCGCAAGTCCAGCAGGTATTTGATGGCGTTGACGAAGTCCACGGCCCGCAGGGTCATCTCGGTCTCGGGCACCGACTGGTCGAACTTGCGGTTGATGCGGAACCGCCCCACCCGGCCCAGCCGGTAGCGGTTCGGGTCGAGGAATTTCTCGCGGAACAGCTCCCGGGCCTTCTCCAGTTGGGCCGGGTTGCCCGGCCGCAGCCGTTGGTAGATTTTCAGCAGCGCCTGCTCGTGACTGTCGGTCCCGTCCTCGTTCAACGAGTTCAGGATGATCGCGTCTTTCGGCGCCGCCAAGACGGCGATCTCTTTGATGTGGCTGGTCAACATCCGGTCGGCGGCGTTGCCACTGAACGGCTTGCCGGCGTCCACATACACCTCGCCCGTCTCCGGGTCGATCACGTCGTCCACGGCTACCATCGGCGGGATACTGGCCTCAACGTCCCCGACCAGCCGGGACCGCAGGTCGGGGGCGCTCAGCTTGAGCGTCAACACCTGGTCGGCCATGAACTCGCGGATCATGCTGGCCGTGCCGCTGTACTGCGGGTCCATCGCCCGCAGGAGCGTCAGGGCCGAGAACTTGCCCGACTGGTCGATGCGGACGCCGAGGGCGTCCTTCTTGGTGCAGTTGATCTCGATCCACGACCCCCGCTCCGGGATGATCCGGCAGGAGTGCATGTCCTTGTCGGCCTCCCGCTCCACCACGAAGTCGACGCCCGGGGAGCGGTGGAGCTGGCTCACGACCACCCGCTCGGCACCGTTAATGATGAACTCGCCGCCACCGATCATGATGGGCATGTCGCCCAGATAGACCTCCTCCTCCACCGCGTTGCCGTCGGCCTTGCGGAGCCGCAGCCACACCCGGAACGGACGACCATAGGTCAGACGCAGTTGCCGGCATTCGTCGGTGTCGTACCGGGGCTTGCCCAGCTCGTACTTGACGTACTCCAGGCTGATCTTCTTGTCGTAGCTCTCGATGGGGAAGATTTCCCGCAACACGCCTTCGAGGCCGGACACAGTCCGTTTGTCCTGCGGGGTGTCCAGTTGCAGAAAGCGGTCGTAGGAGCGGGTCTGAATGTCGGTGAGCGGCGGCACCGGGGCGGCATCCCCGAACCGGCCGAAGTTCCGCTCTTGTGTAGGAGCAATGATCCGCACCGCGGGAATAGCCATGACTTACGTCCCCGGTAAACGATGACACGGCGTCGCGGCCACGGCCCACCCACAAGGGGCGACAACGGGGCTTGCGACGGCCGAGGGAATGCGTTATTGCTGACGCGACGACGACGACACGCGGACCGACCCCGGTCCGCCAGGGGCGGTCGGGGTGAAAAAGGCAAGGGTCCGAAGCGAGTGGGTCGCGCGCATTGTCACCACTTGCTACGAGACGCGAGGAGCTTTCCGCCGACAAAACGAGAACCGTGTTGGCCGGAAGAAGCTACCCGGAAAAACCGCAGGCTTTGCTTAACTCACGAATAATACCCCAACCGGCTGGCAAAGGCCATACCGCCGCAACATTTTCCAGAAGTATTCCACCACTGGAGCTGAAGCCACAGAGAAGGGACGTGGCAAGCTCAGAATAACTTGAACTTACCTCGTACCTTCTCTGAGGACTCAGCGCCCCAGTGGTGGAATCTGACTTACGCCGGCTTGACGGTCACTTTGGCCCCGGCCTCTTCCAGCTTCTTCTTCACGTCCTCGGCGACCTTTTTGTCCACCGACTCCTTGATGATCTTCGGCGCGCCTTCCACGGTCGCCTTGGCTTCGGCCAGACCCTGGCCGGTCAGCTCGCGGACGACCTTGATGATACCGATCTTCTTCGCGGCTTCGAAGCCGGCTTCGAGAACCACGTTGAACTCGGTGGCCTCGACCGCCGGGGCGGCCGGGGCACCGCCGCCGGCCGGGCCGGCCATCATCACGGCCCCACCAGCTGCCGGCTCGATGTTGTACTTGTCCTTCAGCAGGGTCTTGGCCTGGACCGCCTCGGCTAAGGTGAACTTGGCAATCCGGTCAACCACTTCCTCGACAGTGCTCATCGTCGTTCCCTTTCGTACAGGTTGCCGGCGAAGCGGCCGGCGAGAGTGCGTAACAGCAGGATCACAACACCCGAGGACATGCGGTCTCCGGGACGTATACGTTCTTACCCGGCCACGGCGGGCGTCGCCTCGGCGGGCGGGGCCGCATCGCCGGCGGGCGCCTTTTCCTCAATGGCCTTGAGCAGGCTCGCCACCGTTGCCCCCGGCCCGACCAGGGCGGCAACCAACGACGCCCCCGGCCCGAGGATGGCACTCAGCACTTCGGCCACCGCCTCCTCGCGGGTCGGCATCGTCTTGGCGGCGTCCATCGTCACCGGCTGGCCGTCGGCCACGGCCGTCTTGATCTTGTACCGCTCCGGCGCCTTCGGGTCTTTCTTGGACGCCTTCACTTGCTCATCGACGGTGTTCGACAGCTCTTTGATGTTGGCCCCGCCCCAGCACAGCAGAGTCGGCCCGGCCCACGTCCCGGCGTCCAGAGCCAGGCCCATCTCGCCGAAAATTTTCTTGGCGTAGCTGTTCTTGACGACCTTCGCCTGGATCTTCTTCGCCCGCAGGTTGCGGCGGAAGTTGAAGTCGGCCGCCGCGTCCGGCCCGTCGGGCTGGAGGACGACGTAGTCCTTCACCCCGGCCACCGCCTTGCGGAGGGCGTCGATCTCCAACGCCTTGACCATCTTACTCATCGGTCGGCTCGCTTCGGTGTGCGGGGGTGGGTTAGACGCTCAGCTTGATGCCGGGGCACATGGTCGCCGACAGCACGATGCCGTTGATGAAGTTGCCCTTCACCCCGCTCGGCTTGGCCGCCCGCACCGTCTCGACCAGCGTCTGAATGTTCTCGGCCAGCTTCTGGTCGTCGAAGCTCATCTTGCCGACCCCGGCGTGCACCTGCCCGGTCTTGTCCGAGCGGTACTCCACCTTGCCGGCCTTGAACTCCCGCACCGCCGCGGCCACATCGCCGCTGGCCGGAATGACGGTGCCGGCCTTCGGCGTCGGCATCAGCCCCCGCGGCCCGAGCACCTTCCCCAGCCGGGACACCTGCCCCATCATGTCCTGGGTGGCGATGGCCACGTCGAAGTCGAGCCAGCCGCCAGACACCTTGGCTACCAAGTCAGTGGCCCCGGCTTCGTCTGCCCCGCCGGCCTTCGCCGCGGCAACCTTGTCGGTCTGGCAGAACACCACCACCCGCACGCTCTTGCCGATGCCGTGTGGCAGGGCCACGCTGCCGCGGACCGTCTGGTCCGACTGGGCCGGGTCGATGCCCAAGTTGATGTGTACTTCCACCGTCTCGTCGAACTTGGCCCGCTTCAGCTTCTTCAGCTCGGCGATGGCCTGTTTGACCGGCAGGGCCGGGGTGGCCTTCAGTTTGCTGGCCACGTTCTTCAGGTGGTTGCGGAGCTTCTTGCCCCGCCGTGGGGCGACGCCCGGCTTCTTCTTCTTCTTGGGCGCGTCGGCTTCAGTGACAATCGCCGGCTGTTGCGGCGTGTCTCCAGGAGCCTGCGAGGCGGCTTCCGCCGGTGCGACGACCAGCTTCACTTCGTCTGCCATCACTACTCCTGGTGGCGAGTGCCGCGCCTGTGCGGGCGGCGCTCTCCCACTGGGCCGAAGCCGAGTGGTGCGGGAGGGAACGCCGGCCTCAGCCGGCGACGACTTCCAGGCCCATGCTGCGGGCCGTGCCGGCGATGATCCGCACGGCGTGGTCCACGTCCCGGGCGTTCAGGTCGGCCATCTTCTTCTTAGCGATGTCCTCGACCTGCTGCGAGGTGACCGAGAACCCCTTGTACTTGCCGGCCTTCTGGGCGTCGGCCGGGATCACATCCCCGCCGGCCTTCTTGGCGTGGGGAATTTTCGCGGCCATCTTCAGCAGGATCGCCGCCGGTGGCGATTTGATCTTAAACTCGAACGAGCGGTCGCTGTACACCGTGATGACCACGGGCAGCATCAGCCCCTTGGTGTCCGGCCCACCCGTCTTGTCATTGAACTGCTTGACGAACATGCCAATGTTGACGCCGTGCGCACCGAGCGCCGGCCCGACCGGCGGGGCCGGGGTGGCCTGCCCGCCGGGGCACTGGAGCTTGACGAAGCCCGTCACCTGCTTGGCCATGTGCCGTATCCCGAGGGACGCCCTGCCGCGCGCGCCGGACCAGGGTCGTCGGAGGCTTATCTACGAACGCCCGGGCCGTCGCGGCGGCCGGGTGTGAACCTCTGATCCTATCAGATGCGAGAATTTGTCAAGACGACGGGGAGTATTTGTGTGCCTACGCCGAAGGGCTACACAAGCGCGCCACACATTACGCACTCCTCGCGAACGCGCATATGCAACATGCGGGGCAGTTCA
>JAYVUZ010000284.1:0-11985 GCA_043787415.1 Fimbriiglobus sp.
GAACGCTTGCAGCACGCGGTACGGCGTCCACGGTTCTTCACGACCGGGCTTCACCAAGAGCGGGGTCTTGAACGCGAGCGTCGGCACCCACAGGGCGTGAACGCCGGGCGAGTTCGATGGGAGCACGGCCCCGAAGACGTTCGTCGTCGGGTAGAATGCCTGCATCCGACCGTTGCGCGTGGAATAACCTTTGTCGAGCGCGTCGAGGTCGAGCCCGCGAGTCAGGCCGCCGATCACCTCTTCGATGTTCGCCAGCACGTACGAAACTTTCAGGGCGTTCCGTTTGCAGAAGACCATCGGCGAACCGGTCGTGGACGACAAGTTCCGCACGTAGTCGTCGAACGTGAGTTCCGCATCGCCGCAGGGCAGGGTCGCGTTCTCGAAGTAATCCGCGGCCTTCTTGTACATCGCTACGAGGTCGCGGATCGGAATCGCCGCGAGTTCTTTGCGGGCGCGATCCATCGTGCCGAGATCGCGGGCGATCATGCTCCCCGTGACTTGGCTGACCTCCGCGACCGGCTCGCCGGTGACGTGGTGGACCAGGGTGGCCTTGTCCAGGCTCGTGTACGGCTTGCCGAAGCGGAGGGCGGGGATGCGGATCATGGGACGGGTGCCCGGGTTGGGGGAAGGTCGCTGACCATCATACCGGCCGCACGGCGGTCGGCTGACAGGAACCGCCGACGGGGCGTCGGAAGTGGGAAGTAGGAAAAATCGGCAAAATTCTGTTGCCATTGAAAGATCGGGGAAGCTATGTTCTACACTAGCGTGCGTGCCCGATACTGCCCTAGTATGCCGGGGATGCGGTTTACGGTCGGCGACATCCTGTCGCTCTCCCCGAAGCTCTCATCCTCCTGCCGACCGCCCCGGCACTAGCGTAGTTCGCACGCCGCCTGTTTGTTGCCACGGGCCCGTGTCGGAGCGGCCCGGGTCGATTCCCCATTTTTCCGAGGAGTGCCATGGTTCGGACCCGATCCAAAGCGGGGTTCACGCTGATCGAGCTTCTGGTGGTCATCGCCATCATTGCGATCCTCATCGGACTGTTGCTGCCGGCCGTGCAGAAGGTGCGGGACGCCGCCGCCCGGACGACCTGTACGAACAACATGAAGCAGCTCGGCCTGGCCGTGATGAACTACGAGAGTAGCAACGCCGCCCTGCCAGCCGGCAGCGACGTGCGGTTCAACGGCATCCACCCGCGGATTCTGCCGTACCTGGAACAGGAAGCCGTCTTCAGAACCTACGACTTGAACGGCCAGTTTGGCCCAGGCGTGAGCAGTTGGTTCGCCTCGGGCGTGGCCAACAACATTCCGGGTTCGGTTGCGGCTTCGGCCGTCCCGCCGTCGCAGGGCCGGTGGGGTCTGATCAAGCCGGACCTCAAGGGCTTCCTCTGCCCGGCGGCCGTCTCGCCCAACGAGTATCAACTGATGGTCCAGGTGACGGGCGTGGGCTACGGGGACACCGACTTCCGCGCGAGTCTGCTCGGGCTGTCCACGACCTCGCCGAGCTACAACTACTACATTTACAACGCGAACCCGGCGGTTCAACCCACGTATGTTGGCATCACCAACTACTTGTTCAGCCGTGGGCGCATTTGCTCCGTTTCCCCCACGACGGCCACCAACCCGCCGAACTGTCCGGGCGCCTTCCGGTACGACAAGCGGACCTCCGCCCCGACCGCGTTCTCGACGCAGGGCACCCCGAACGGTAGCGGTCTGTCGATCGTCGGTATCACCGACGGAACGAGCAACACGCTGATGTTCCAAGAGTCGAACGGTGGCTACCTCAACTTCAATAACAAGGGTTGGACGGGCATGAACTGGGGCCACGCTCCATTCTACTCGGACTTCTGGATGTGCCCGAACCGCAACAACGGCAACTGTGACTTCACGCCTCAGGGTAAGGGTTTCGGGTATGGCATTCCGAGTTCGGCGCATGGCGGCAGCCGCATCCAGACGACGTTCTGTGACGGTTCGGTGCGGGCGATCGACCCGAACACCGCCTGGGTGGTGTATTGCTTCATGTCCGGCGCGAACGATGGCAACGTGGTGACTTTCGATTGATGATTCCTGTCACTACTTCTATTGCTTAGGGGTTTGATGATGTTCCGCAAGTGGATGGCTGGCTCCGTGACGGTTGCGTTCGTGCTAGTCATCGGCACCGGCTGTGGCGATGACACGTCGTCCAAGCAGCCGAAGCTCAGCGGTGATGCGGCGCAGAAGTACGACATGAACGCCACACCGCCCGCCCGTGGGACCGGCGGTGCGGCGGCTCCCGGCGGCGGCTCCTCAGCCGCCCCCGTCGGCAAGAACTGACGCCGGTTCGGGTCAGTCGCGTCAATGACTACCCTCAGCCCTGCCGCGTCCCAAGGCTCTCTTGGAACGCGGCGGGGCTTCTTTTTTTGTGAAGGCATTAACCTCACCTGCGAAGTGGTCGGCCGGCTGCCCGCCATAACGGGCGCCCGCTGGCCGGCCGTCCGGCGATGAGTGGTGCTCACCACGCCCGGCCCGACGACAGGACGTTCATGCCCGCCCCCGCCTTCCGGCCGCGGCTCGACCCGCTCGACGCCCACCTCACCCCAACCAACTTCCGTTTCGATTACGCGCTGGACACGTCCGGAATTTTTCAACTCGGCCGACGCCCGAGCCGCCCTGGAACGGGCCGCTGCCGCGGTCGGGGCGGCAGTCGGCGACTCCCTCTCGGCCATCACCCCGGGCGGTGGCAACTCGTGGACAGGGGCGTTCCTCAACCCGCTGACTAACCGTGTCGTGCGGGTGAACAACCTGACGGTGGCGGCCGACGAGCTGGTGGTGTACGTGGCCGCCGCCAACCTGGCCGGGACGCCAGTCGGCGAAACCACATCGGGCACGGCGACCGCCCGCGGGTCGGGCGGTTGGTCGGCCACGGTGCAGTCCCGCGGCCAGGCCGGGGCGTTAGCGGACACCCCCACCGACTACGGCCCGTGGGGCGGGATGATCACCTTCGACTCGGCCAGCCGGTGGCGCTTCGCCGCCGCCGGGCCGGCCCTCGGCCGGCTCGACTTCGAGTCGGTGGCCACGCACGAACTGGTTCACCTGCTCGGGTTCGGCACCGCCGACTCGTTCGCGGCCGACACCACGGCCGCCGGCGACTTCGTCGGGGCCGCGTCGGTGGCCGCCTACCGTCGGCCCGCGGCGGGGTGCGGGTGGCAACGCCCGACCTGGACGGCGACGGCCGGGCCGACTTGGTGGCCGGAGCCGGCGCCGCCGACGGGGCGTATGCGGCCGGCTATCTCCGCCGAAGTTTGCGATCGGCGACGCCGGCGAGCAGCTTCGAGTACACCGTGTTCGCCGGGTTCCCCGGCGGGGTGTTCGTCGGATGACATCCGAGCACGCCCCGCGCGCGGCGTGCTCGGTCATTTTGGCCCGGCTTTCAGCACCCCGTCCCGCGGCTGCCGAACCCGCACCTCGAACCCCTGCTCTTCCTCCATCTCGACCCGCACCGCCTGCCCGGCGAATACGACGGTGGCCGCCCCGCGGACGCGGAACAGCTCGTCGGCGGCCGTCACCCGGCCGGCCTTCGGGTCGAACCGGATGGCCCCGCCGGCGGCAAGCACCTCGAACCGCGGTTCCACCAGCCGCACCGGCAGCCCGGCCCCGCCGCCCGCCGGCGGGCGGTAGCTCAGGGCGTGAGCGAAGTCGTACCGCTCGGCATCAGCACTCTTGCCCTTCGCCGCGAAGGTGGTCCGCCCCGCCCAGCCGCCGAACGGCCCCCAGTCGTGCGCCACCGGCCGGCTCCACGGCTTGCCGCCGGCCTCGGGGGCGAACAGGGTCAGCCCGGCCAGTTCCTTCCAGGCGTCGGCGTCCAGCACCGCTCCGACCCGTAGCGATAGCCCGTCCGGACCATTCTTCTGTTGCACGCGGAGCGGGTCTTTCAGCCCCACGACGGTCGTCGCCTCGCCGGTCGGCCCGACGGTCAGCTCGAAGGCGGTGCCGACCAGTTGCTTGAGCGCGGCGGCGAGTTGTGGCCACAACATGTCGTCGGCGGCGAGCAAATCAGCGGCGATGACCCGCTGCCGGACCGTCGCCCCGCCGTCCGGTTTGAGGTCGGTCACGACCAGCCGCGAGGTGAGGGTGTAGCGGGCGGTCTGTGTCAGCGTGGTGCCGGCGAACTGATAGGTCGAGCGGCGGGTGACGGCGACGGCCTGCTCTCGCTCGTCGCCGACGGCGAACCGGCTGGCCGGGCGGGCGTCCAGCTTGCCGTCTCGGGGCGGCGGGTCGGCCGCCGGCCCGTACGCAATTGCCAGACAGGCGAGAGCAAACATCGGGCGAGCCTCCTACGCCCAGTATCGCACCGGCAGACCTGCGGCGGGCGCCGAATTTCCGTGCCGCGCCCCGGCTTGTGGGTAGTAGAAGGGAGACGAGGGGACGACATGAAGGCGAGCGGGCTGGTCGGGGCGGTGGCCCGGGCGGGCGGGCGGGCGGGGCCGACCGACGGCGAGTTACTCGGCCGGTACGCCCGCACCCGGGACGAGGACGCCTTCCGGGCGCTAGTGGCCCGGCACGGCCAGCGGGTGTGGGGGGCGGCCGTCCGTCGGGCCGGCGACCGGCACGCCGACGAGGACGCCGTGCAGGCCGCCTTCCTGGCGCTGGCCCGGCAGGCCGACCGGCTCGCCGGAGACGCCTGCGTGGCGGGCTGGCTGCACGCCGTCGCCGTCCGGGCCGCCGCCCGCTCCCGCCGCCGCCGGCCGGTCGAACTGGCCGCCGACCCGCCGGCCCCGTCCGCCGACCCGCTCGACGCCCTGTCCGCCCGTGAGGTGCTGGCCGTGATCGACACCGAACTCGCCCGCCTGCCCGACCGCTACCGGCTGCCACTGCTACTGTGCGGCCTGGACGGGCTGAGCCGGGACGAAGCCGCCGCCCGGCTGGGTTGGCCGGTCGGGTCTCTGAAGGGCCGGCTGGAGCGGGGCCGGGAGTTGCTCCGCAAGCGACTAGCCCGCCGCGGGCTGGCGGCCGGCACCGGCCTGCTGGTGGTCGGGACGCCGCTGCCGGCCGGGCTGGCGGCCGGCGTGCTGGCGGCGGTGCGGGGGCCGACGCCGGCCGTCGCCGCCCTGGCGGGCGCCGCCGTCGGGGCGAGCCGGTGGCCGTTGCTACTGGCCGCCGCGATGGCGACGGTCGGCCTTGGGCTGGCGGTCGGGCCGGGGTTGGCCACGAAGCCGACGCCGGTCGCCGTGCCGCAGGAGAAGCCGGCGGCCGACGTGGTGACGGTGACGGTGCTGAGCGACGGCAAGCCGGCCGCGGGGGCGAAGGTGTGGGCCTTCTACCGCGGCGACGACCTGCCGGCCGAAGATGTACCGCCCGCCCCAACGCCGACCGACGCCGCCGGCACGGCCCGGATGCCACTCCCGCCGGCGCCGAAGGAGACCTGGCGGGGGCTGTGTGCCTTCGCCACCGACACTGCCGGCCAGTTGGGGGCGGTGGCGTTCGACGAGCGAACCGGGCGGGCGGCGACGATCCGGCTCCAGCCGGCGGCCGACCTCGCCGTACGCCTGCTCGAACCGGACGGTACGCCGGTATCAGGTGCGACGCTGACCACACGAGGGTTCCGGGTGTGGGCCGCCGACCGCGGCCCCGACACTTACTACCGTGAGGATCAGTTCCCGCTCCCCCGCTGGCTGGCCGTTCGCAAACCCGCCAGCACCGACTCCGCCGGCCGGTTCCGCATCCCCGGGGTGCCGGCCGGACACATCGTCTACCTCGCCCTCGAAACGACCGGCCACGGGTCCGGCGTCATCCAGGCCCGGCAGGGAGCGGCCGACGTGCTGACCCTACCCAAGGCCGGCCGGCTGACGCTTGCCCTGGCCGGGGCACTGTCGCCGGAGCAGGGTAAAGGGCTGACGGTGCGGGTGACGATGGCCGGCCCCCGCAAACTTGACGGGCTGTGGGCCAACCCCACCCGCACGCTCACACTGGCCGGCACCCCGGCCCAGACGGAAACCAACCTGCCGGCCGGCGAGTACGAACTGACACCGGACGCCGGCGGGACGGCCGTTTACGCCAGCCCGGCGACGTAGCGGGTGGTGGTGCCACCGGGCGAGGCCGCGACGGCAACGCTGAAGCTTCAGCGCGGGGTGACGGTGTCCGGCCGGGTGGTGGACGCCGCCACCGGCGCACCACTCGCCGGCGGTCGTGTACTCGTTTCCCCGGTCGGCGAACAGGGTGAAGCCCGTTTCTACCTGTACGCCACGACCGACGCCGACGGTCGGTTCCGCACCCACGTTCCGGCCGGCGGGCGGGTGCAGGCGTGGCCGCAGACGCCGCCCGCCGGCTACCTCCAACCCGACCCGCCGCCGGGCGAGGAGTACGCCCGCCCGCCGCAAGCGGCGGCCGACGCCGATATTACCTTCCCGGACATCAAGCTCCGCAAGTCGGTCGGTCTGGCCGGACGGGTGGTGGACGCCGACGGCAAGCCGGTAGCCGGGGCCGTCGTGTTCACCGACGCCAGCGAGCCGTTCGGTCGGGACGCCATCCGGTCCGGGCCGGACGGCCGGTTCACCGTGCCCGGCCTCGACCCGGACGACGAGGTCCGGGTGTGGGTCCGGCAAGCGGACCGCGTGAACGTGCCGCAGGTGGCGAAGGTGAACGCCCCGGAGCCGCTGACGATCCGGCTGAGCGAGGCCGCCGGCATGCGGTTGGCCGGCCGGGTGGTCGATGCGGCCGGGGCGGCGGTGCCGGGGGCGGCGGTGGAGGTGCAGAGCCTGCGGCGGAACGCCGGACGGCGGAGCCGGATGTGGACCGGGGGCCGGCAAGAGTTGCTAACGGCCGACGCCGACGGCCGGTTCCGCTCCTCGAACCTGTGGGTGGGCGACAGCTACAAGCTCCAGGTGTCGGCCGACGGGTTCGCATCCGCCGAGGTCGAGGTGCGGGACGGCCAGCCGGTCCCGGACGTCCGGCTGACCCGGGTGACGGGCAGCGTGCGGGGCATGGTGGTCGGGCTGGACGGCAAGCCGGTTGCCGGGGCGACGGTGTTCAGCAAGGGCGACACCGACAAGACGTTGGAAGCCAGTTCGGCCGCCGACGGCACGTTCACCTTGACCGGCTACCGCGACGCACCCGGGTTCGTGCAAGCCAGGAAGGCCGGCTACCGCCTCGGGCTGCTGCCGGCCGACCCGAACGGCCCGCCGGTGACGCTAGTGCTGCGGACCACCGCCGAGCCGCCCGCCCCGGCCCCGGACCTCACCGTACACCGGGCCGCGCTGGACACGCTCACCCGGGAGGTGCTGGAGAAGTTCTGGGCCGAGCGGGGCGAGGGCGTGCAGAAGTACGGCCACCTGATCGGCATCGCGGCAACCTTCGACCCGGAGATGGCCCGCCGCTGGGCCGCCGAGGCGAAGGCCGACCCGGCCAAGTGGCTACCGGCTCCGGACCTGCTGCCGCTGGCCCGCACCGACCCGGCGGCGGCCGTGGCCCAACTCCCGCCCGACGTGGCCGCGGCCGTCAAGCTGGCTCGCCGGCTGACCAACAGTCACCCGCAGGCCGCCGGTGTAGTGCTGGACGAGGCAGTGCGGCGGGCGCGGGCGGCGAAAGCCGATCAGGCGGTCACGCTCGCCGAATGCGGCTGGCTCGCCCTGCGGCTCGGCCGGGCCGACCAGGCGAAGGGGCTGACGGCCGAGGCGGTGACGGCGGCCGAGGCCCTGTCTGCCGATGACCGCTTCACCCCCTACCGCCTGGCGCGGGCGGCCGGTTTCATCGCCGCCGCGGACCCGGCGGCGTCCGACCGGCTGCTCGACAAGCAGAAGGACGAGACCCACGACAGCGGGCTGCTGGTGGCGGTGGACGCCGTCGCGGCGGTGGACCCGAAGCGGGCGGCCGGGCTGCTCGGCCGGTTCCGGTCGAACCACTTCGAGCGGCACGAGGCCCGCGTCTTCTACGCCTGCCGGGTCGCCCGCACCGACCCGGACGGGGCGAAGGCCGCGGTGGCCGGCATCCCAATGGCCAGCTACCGGGCACTCGGGTTCGCCAAGCTGGCGACGGTGACGGCCGCCTTCGACACCCGGCGTGCGTGGGGGCTGATCGACGCCGCTTTAGCCGACTGCTCGGAGAACGCGGCCGCGTTTCGCTCCTCCCTGTCTAACGGCGGGGCGGCCGGGACGGCTGCGGCCGTCGCCCACCACGCCGCCCGCATCGGCTACCCGGACGTGGCGGCAGCCGTCGCCACCGCCGTCGCCCTGCGGCCGACCGCCGACGACGTTCACGGCTCGGCGACCGAGCGGGAGCGGTCACTGCTGCCGGTGGTGCTGACGCTGTCGTTCACCGACCCGGCCACCGCCCGGCGGGTGCTGGACGGGGCCGTACCGCCGGCCGAGCAGGCGAAGCGGTTCGCCACCGGCGGGCGGGAGTGGATTTTCGCCGCCACCCTGCTCGACCCGGCCGCCGCCGCCGGCCGGGTGGCCAGCCGGCGGGCGGCGTTGCGGAACCTGCCCAACGCCCCGTCACACTACGGCGGGTTCACCGAGTTGCTCCAGACGCTGGCCGCCCGCGACCGTTACGCCGAGGCCGCCCGGTGGGTGAGCCTGCCCAAGTTCAACAACGACTGGGAAGAGTGAGGACGGGTCGGCAATTGGTTCGCACGGCCCCGGTTCGCCACAAGTCGATGGCTGCCTAGCACGTTCGCACCCGGCGGTTGGTTCGCACGACCACCCCGCGGGGCGTGAGAACCAACCGCCCGCCGGTGGCCGTCCGCCCGACCGGGTCGCACACTGAGCGGGATGTCGACGTTCACCGACTGGCTGGACGCCGTCCTGCTCACCGGCGAGTCGGTGCAGGATGCCCCGCCCGACCCCCACCCGGAGCGGCGGGCCGTCGTCGCCCGGCTGCGGGCGGCATTCGACCGCCACGCCCTCGCTGTCGCCGGCCCCGTCCTGCCCTTCGACCCGGACACGGCCTTCGCCGCCGCCTCGCTGCTGGCCGTCGCCTGCTGGCGGCAGGCCTCGGGTGAAAGTACACTGCCCCTGCCATGCCCCGAACCCGCCGGCCCGGCGGCGCATCTGTCCGCCGACGTGACGCTCCGGCTGTTGCCCGGGGTGTACTGCCGGGCGGTGTCAGCCGACGGCCCGCTGGCCGGGGAGATCGAAACCGCCCTTCGCCGCTGGCCGCTAGCCGGGGTGCGGGCGGACCTCGCCGGCGGGCCGACAACCGACACCGCCTTCACCGGCCACCGCGGGCTACGGTTGCTGTACGCCGAGCGACTGGCCGTCACCCCGCGGGCCGGCTGGGTGCCGCCGCCCGGCCCGGCCCGGGACATCGCCGAGCGGGTGTTCGCCGGCCGCCGCTTGACCCTTCCGGAACCCCGTTCGACCGCTTCCTGGTGCGGTGTCGGGTGGAGCCGCTGCCCCGGTCGCAACTGCCGGCCCAGATGCTGGCCGGCTGGGGCATCGAGCGCGGCGAGCCAGAGCCGAGCGTGACCGCCCCGACCGCGGATGACTTGCGGGAGCTGGCCCGGCAGACGCGGGCGGTCGATCTGAGTGGGGTGCTGGAGCGGTACGCCGACGCCGTCACCCGGGTGCGGGATTTGGGCGTGGCCCTGTCCGACCGGCGGGCGGTGAAGGTGCTCAAGCTGGTGGCGGCGGCGGCCACCCTGTGCGACCGCACCGTGGCGGACGCGACCGACCTGTGGGTGCGGCGGCACGTCGGGGACCGGGCCGAGCAGGTCGGGCCGTTACAAACCCTGGTGGCCGGGCTGCTGGACGGGGCGACCGGCCCGGCCCCGCACCCCGGGCGGCGGCCCCCGAGGCGGCCGACGGCGAAGCACTGGCCGCCGAGTTGGCGGCGCTGGCGGGCGTGCGGGCGGTGCCGGGGGTGTGCGTTCACCCGACCGACGGTGGGGCGTGGGTGACGTGGCCGGCCGACCGCGGCGAGGTGGTCCGCCGGCTGATCGGCGTCGCCGGGGCCGAATTCTTCGTGCGGCGGGGTGACGCCTGGCACCGCTTCGAGAGCCGGCTTCCCACAGGCGACAGTCCGCCCGACGGTGAGGGCAAGCCGCTGCCCGGGGTGGTGCTGCCCGGCCGCCTCGATCCGACTTTGGCGCCGGCGAACGGCCAGCGGTTGCCGGTGACGCTCGGACGCGGCGGCCCGCCGCAGCCGACGACGGCACTACTCTGCGAGGCGGTCGAGCTGCTCCCCTGGGCCGACGCCGCTACCACCGACGAACTGTCCGCCGCCCCCGCCGCCCGATGCGGCGGCCGGGTTCTACTCCGTGGCGACCGCCTGCCGGCGGTCCCCGGCGGGCTGCGGCCGTGGGGTGTGGACGTACTGCTACCGCTCGGCTTCCGAGCATCGCCCGACCTGCCGCCGGCGGTGTTGCGGTCTGCCACCGGGGTGGCGGCGAAAGAACTGCTGCTGCTCCTCCCCGACCGGGCGGAGGCGGTGCCCACGGCCGCCTACGCCACCGTCACCCGAGCCGGACTGAGGCTGGCGGGGGCCGCACCGTGAGCCGGGCCGACGCCCACCTGACCATCCCGCCGCAGTTCGCCGGTAAAACCGGGTTCCGGTGGTCCCTCGGCTGCGACGCCGTTGAGGCATTTGCCGGCCCGACCGTGGCCCTGGCCGCCGGCTGACCGTCATCGAACGGTCGCCGGGTCGGTGATTGCGGAACAACTACTGGCCGAAGGCGGGCCGGGCGATCGTGACCCGCTGACCGGCGACGACATCCCCGAGTCGGTGGCCTGCGGCGAGCGGCTGTTCGACTTCCTGGCGAGGCAGTCCGACTGGTCGGGGGTGCGGTCGCTGCTGGCCGACGCCGACGCAAGACTCGGCCCGCCGCGCACCGCCGACGCCGGCCGGTCCTTCAACCGCGCCCGGTCGGCCGACTTACCCGCCGACCTGGACGATTGCGCACGTCTACTGTTCGCATCCCACCTGCGGTCCGCCCCGGCCACCGCCCGCACCCTGTTCAACTCCTGGCCCGGGCCGGTGACGCGGGACGCCCTGTTCGCCGCCCGCGGGGCCGACCAGCCGGAGCCGACCGATGCCCCGCCGGTGGTGCCGCTGGCCGAGGGGACCGTGCTGGCGGTGGCCGGCGCCCGCGGCACTGGCGACCTGGTGGTGGCCACCGACAAGGCCGTGGTGCTGTGGCGGCCGGACACCGGGCGGGTGCTGCCCGTCTGTCGGACCGGCGGCCGGCGGGTGGTCGGCCTGCGCGTTAGCCCGGACGGCGAGCGGGTGTTCGTCCTCAAGTCGGACGGCTCCGACCTGGTGCTGGACAGCTACGCGGCGGCCGGCGACCGCTTCGAATACCGCTGCCAGCGGCGGTTCCCGAACGCTGCCGACGCGAAGGGCGGGTGGGCACTACACCCGTGCGGCACACACCCCGTCTTGGACGTGCTGGGGATGCGACTGCACCTCGACCCGACCTTGATGCACGACCTGGCCACCGGCTCGCCGGGCATTGGCCCGTCCGCCGACCTGGTGCTGGACGCGGCCGACGGCCGACGGTAGGTGTGGCAGCAGGGCGAGTTGAAGATGTTCCGGTCCGACGCCAACCCGACGCTGCTGGGCGCCTGGGCCACACACGGGACGCCGGCGGTGCCAGGCGGTAGCCCGCTGACCGTCGCCCCGATCGACTGGCGGACGACCGGCGGGGTGCTCGAACTGGTCGGGGTGGACGCCGATGGAGAACTGCACTGGGGCGAGTGGGGAGCATTCCAGCGCAGCGACCCCTATCGGCTGGTTGGGTCGGTGCGAATTGATCAGTCATTCCGCTCTGCTTGTCTGACGACCGTTCACCGCGTGGCGGCCGTAACTGCCAATAACGCTGTTCACTGGCTGCGGGCGACCAGCGGCAAGCTTGAGACAACGGCACCGCCCGTCAAGCTGGCGGTGCCGGCGGCGGCCGTCGCCGTCGTGGCCCGGCCGCACGCCGGCGAGGTGGCCGTGGTGTTCGCCGACGGCTCCGCTGCCCGGGTGCCGGTCCCCGGTTCGTAGCCCGAAGCGCGAGCGGGGGACGATCCTCCCC
>JAYVUZ010000285.1:0-5756 GCA_043787415.1 Fimbriiglobus sp.
GGCGATCACGGGGTCAGTGTCAGCCTCTCACCCCGTGATCGCCCCCTCAGCCGGCTTACGCCGGCCGCTCGCCTGACGTTCTGCGGACATGCACCTCCAGCCGGTGCCGCGTCACCAGGGTGTCCAGGTCGGCCTCCGCCGCGGCGAAGGTGCCGGCGTCCGTCACCAGCGTCACCTCGACCCGGTCGGCGGCCGGCTCCGGCTCCGTGTCCGCGGGTTGGAAGGTGAGCGCCCGCAGCCCGGCCGGGTCGAACCCGGTGTCGGCCAGCGCCGCCAGCCCGTCCAGTTCGGTCAGCAGGGCGGCCAGCTTGCGGGTGTCGTACCGGCCCTGCGCCGCCGGGTTGTTCAGCACCACGTTCAGTGCCCTCTCGCGGTCGTCGTCCAGATCGACCACCGCCACCGGCACCGTCTCGTAGCCGAGTTCGGTGAGGATACTCAGCCGGGCGTGGCCGCCGACCAGCCGGCCGGACCGCTGGTTCCAAACCAGCGGCTCGACCAGCCCGAACGCTTCGATGCTGGCTTGGAGTTTGCGGTACGCCGGGTCGCTCGGCTTGAGGGCTTTGCGCGGGTTGTACCCGGCCGGGGTGACGGCGGTCAGTGGCAGGGTGCGGACTTCCAGCGGGGGAATGGTGGCACTCACGGGCCGGCTCCGGTACAAGAGAGGGGACGGCCAACTCTAACATTTGTTCACCGTGGAGGCGGAAAATGCTGCTCCTGGCACTGGCGGCCCTGGGTCAGAACGGCGTCGGCTTCGGGTTCGCCACCGTGGCCGGACCCCAGGCCGGGCCGACGCCGATCGTCATCCGCACCACCCCGCAGTCGGCCGGGGCCATCCAGTCGCTGACCTGGGGCGGCAAGGAGTTCATCGACGCCAGCGACCACGGCCGGCTGCTCCAGTCGGCCTGTGCCTACGACGCCGGCTCCCCCGGGCCGTTCAACAGCGAGTGCTACAACCCCACCGAAGCCGGCAGCCTGAGCGACGGCAACCGGCCGACGACCAGCAGCCGACTCCTCTACCAGAAGGCGGCCGGCATCGAGCTACTGACGGTCAGCCGCCCGGCCTTCTGGCTGCGGCCCGGGGAGCAGAGCGGCGGCCGGCCGGCCCTGAACAGCGTAGTCACGTCCGAGCACCTGTTCGGCAAGCACGTGCGGGTGGGGATGCACCAGAACCCGCACGCCCTGGACTACCGGGTGACGTTCACCCTGCCGCCGGGCGAGGCCCACCGCATCGGCCAGTTCGAGGCGCTGACCGGGTACATGCCGGCCGAGTTCGGGCGGTTCTGGCACCTGCTGCCGGGCGGCCGGCTGGCCCCGCTGGACGACGGCCCGGGGGAGCAGCCGTTCCCGGTCATCCTCAGCACGGGCGACGGCAGCCACGCGATGGGCGTGTGGGGCCTGCCGGACGCCGGGGCGGTCGGGCCGGGGTACGGGCGGTTCCGGTTCCCGCGGGAGGGGGTGGTGAAGTGGAACTGCGTGTACCGGGTGCAATCGCCCGGCGGCCTGCCGACCGGCGACCAGCGGTTCCGCATGGTGGTGGCCGTGGGCAGCCTGGAGAACGTCCGGGTGACGCTGGCCAACGCGCGGTAGGGCACGGTTCACCGTGCCGCCCGGTCCTCGACACCCGATGTGCCGCACGAGCGGACGGCACGGTGAACCGTGCCCTACACCCCCCGCGCCGTCGGCTCCCAGATGTACTTGTGCATCTGCAACTGGAGCCGCACGTCCAGGCCACTCGCTAGCAGCCAGTCGGCCAGCTCCCGCGGCGACACCCCGGCGAACGCCGTACTCACCAGCACCTCGAACCGCCCGGCCAGGTGGTGTTCGCGGATCGTCCGCTCGGCCCACTCCCAGTCCCGCCGGCTGGCGACCACCAGTTTGATCTGGTCCGTCGGCTTCAATCGCTCCAGATTGGGCCAGAAGTTTCGCCCCTCCTCGCCGCTGTCCGGGCACTTCAGGTCCATGATGACGTGGACCCGCGGGTCGATGCCGGCCACGTCGTGTGCCCCGCTGGTCTCGACGAGCACCGTCCGGCCGGCGTCGGCCAGCTCGCGCATCAGTGGCAGGCACTCCGGCTGTTCGAGCGGCTCGCCGCCGGTCAGCTCGACCAGCCGGCAGTTGAAGGCCAGCACCTGCGCCAGCACCGCGGCGCGGGTCAGACGGTCGCCGTGCTTGAAGGCGTGGGCGGTGTCGCACCACGTGCAGCGGAGCGAGCAGCCGGTCAGCCGGACGAACACGCACGGCCGGCCGGCGAAGGTGGATTCGCCCTGGATGCTGCGGTAAATCTCGTGCACCAGCAGCTCGCCGGCCGGCACCGCGGCCAGGAAGGCGACGCGGTGGGCGGCTTCGGGCGGGACGGTCGGCAGGCGCATAGGGTCATGGTAGCAGGGGTCTGTTGGTTCGCAGCCCGAAGCGCGAGCGAGGATGACGTGAACCTCGCTCGCGCTTCGGGCTACGAACCAACAGCCTCACCGCACCACCACCCGGCCGACCCACGGCAGCGCCGCCCGCACCGCCGCCGGCGGGTCGCCGGCCACCGCCTCGCCCACGTCCACCGCGTCGTCGAAGTCGAGCGCCTTCACCAGCGCCGCCTTGCGGACCGTGGCCGCGTCCCGGCCGGTGAGCTTGAGCCTTGCCTTCACCCCGCCGCCGCCGCCGAACAGTTGGGTGCGGATGGCCGCCCCCGGCAGGTAGCTCAGCAGCATGGTCATCATGAGCAGGCTGAAGATCCACAGCCCCATGAACACCGCGATGCCGGCGTGCAGGAAGAAGCCGAGCACCAGGATGTACGGCCGCTTGCGGGTCCACACCACGAACGGCAGCCCGATCTCGGCCCCGAAGGTGACGAGGATGCCGAACGCACTCGCCAGGGCGAACAGCGGCCGGTGACTGACCAGTTCCTGCACCAGCGACTCGTACCAGCGGTAGTGGATGAGCGTGAACTCGGGGTTGGCCAGGGTGTCCCAGTAGGCCCGGTGGTCCCACCATGCCCCGCCCTTCAGCTTGCTCAGCCCGCTGGCCATGTAGATGAAGCAGAAGTGCACCTGGATCAGCCGCTGGGCGAACCCGCAGGCGGCGTTCACCGGCGGCTGCTTGAGGTACGCGGCCGTCGGGGCGTCGATGCCGCCGGTGCGGGCCAGGCTCTGCTTCGCCGCCCGGTACCGCTTGATCACCCGGTCCAGCGACAGGGCCGCCCCGCTGTCGGCGAACATCAGGTAGAAGAGCAGGATGTTCAGCATGGTGTCCATGCCGAACAGCACCTGCTGGCAGCGGTGGATGTAGCTGACCGCGGCCAGCCAGGCCAGCACGCTCGTCACCCGGGTCCACAGGCCGGCGGCGAACAGCACCAGGACGACCAGCACGCAGCCGTGGGCCGCCGCCATGCCGGCCGGGTCGGTGACGTGGAACCAGATGGAGAAGACGGGGTTGCCCAGCCGCCCGGCCAGCCGCTCCTCGATGCCCCAGTCCTCCAGGTAGGCCAGCTCCCGCTGCCGCTGGTCGGCCGCCTTGCCGGGCAGGTCGTGCATGAGCTTGACCGTCGCCCGCCGGCTGGTCGGGTCCAACTCCCGCAGATGATCGACGACGTACCGCCGCTCGGTCGGGTCGGCCGGCAGCCCGGTGTAGCAGGCCTCGATCTCGTCGGCCGCCTTCGCCCGCTGCTCCGGCGGCAGGCCGACGACCACATACGGCGTCTCCCGGATGAGGAAGCCGCCGGCCTTGGCCGCCTCGTCGGCCGCCGCCCGGGTCTTCTCGTCCCGCACCACCCCGAGCTGCACCGCCCGGTCGGTGGCGTTCGGCGACAGCTCCAGCACGTACCCCGTGCCGAAGGCGAACTGGATGCCGTTGTTGGCGTCCACCAGCCGCTGCATCCAGCGGAGGTCGCCGGCCACCTGGGCCGGCGGCCGGGTGCCCAGCTCCCGCAGGTAGTTCATGACCGCCGCCCGGCGGTGGGGGTAGTCGGGCACCCGGGCGGTGGTGCGGTCGTCGTCCCAGCCGAGGGCCGGGATGAGGTGCGGGGTGCTCTTCCGCTCGCGGTCGATCTCGGCCAGCCCGTACCAGGCGTTCGGGCCGAAGAACGCCTGTAGGTCGAACGAGTAGGCCAGGTGGGTGTACAGGGCCAGGCAGCCGGCCACCAGCCGGATGAACCCCATCGTCGTGGGGTCGGCCGGGGTGAACCAGAACCGCACCCAGCGGCGCCAGGGGTTCTTCGACTGGGCTGCGTCCGTGCCGTACATCAGATCGTCTCACGAGTCCAGTTGGAGGGTGGAGAGTGCAGAGTGCAGAACGTGAGCGGTCGCGTGGCTGGGGTTTTCCACTCCGCACGCTGCATTTAAGGCCGCCGCCACTCCACCTCGTACCCGGCGTGCTTGGACAGGTAGTCGTCGTAGTCGACGTGGTTCTTGTCGCCGGGGGCCGCCCCGCCCGGCTTGGGCAGCACCGGGATGAGCCAGTACAGCAGCGGGTCGCGGGGGTTGACCAGGGTGCCGTCCGGCTGGTAGTCGCCCAGGAAGTAGGCCCGGTAGGTGGTCGGGTGGAACGGGTCGATGCGGGTGAACCGGCCGACCCCGGCGAAGTACTCGGGCGGCACCACCCGGTGCTCCAGCCGGTACAGCTTGACGTTCACCACCCGCCGGCCGGGGCCGCTCAGGGCGTGGGCCACGTGCCGGGCGTAGCTCGGCAGTAGGTAGCGGCTGGCCATCGGGTCGGGCACCCGGTACTGGCCGGCGGCCGACTCGAACTCGGCCGGGGCGGTCGGGATGACCACCTGCTCCGGCCGGCCGTCGGCCCCCGGCCGGGCGTACCCGCTGATGGCCACCTGGTAGCGGTCCCGCTGGGCCTCGGTGCGGTTGAACGTGTCCACCGTCTGGGCGTCGGCCAGCGACTGGGTGGCCGCCTCGGTGAGCGACAGGTGGCGGTAGTAACTCAGGGCCAGCGGGTCTTTCATGTGCTGGTCCCGGGTCGGGAACACCACCCACTCGCTCTCGGTGGTCGGCTGGCCACCGGCCGGGTCGTCCAGCTCGTACCGCACCAGGATGTGCAGCAGGCTCGCCGGCCCGGGTTCGGGGCTGTAAAAGTGGTAGGCGTTGGTCAGGTAGGTGGCCCGCAGGTACGGCGAGAACACCCGGGCCATGAGCTGTTGCGTGAGCCACGGGGTCGGGTTGGGCAGGGTGGTGGCCGCCAGCACGCCGCCGAAGTGGAACACCAGCCAGAACGTCGCCCCGACCGGCCGCCAGGCCACCGGCAGGGCGACGGTGGCGGCGAACGACCCGGCCACCGCGGCCACGATCCCGCCTAGCAGCCGGCCCGAGTCCCAGTGCGGCGGCAGGGCGACGACCCCGGCCAGGGCGGCGGCCACGGCCAGCAGTAGCCACGTCGCCCACAGGTCCGGCCGCCGGGACACGGCGACGCCGGCCGCCAGTACCCCGACCGCGGTGAGCAGCAGCCGGGCGGTGCCGGCCGGCCCCGGGCCGCCGCCGGCGAACTGGTCCACGACCACACCGACGCCGGCGGCGAGGCCCACCAGCCCGGCCCCGACCAGCCCGAGGCGGAGCGTGGCCTTTGCGTCCGGCGGCGGCAGCAGGTCGGTCGGCGGGTGGTCCATCACGGCGGCCTCGGGCGTCCAGTGTCCAGCATATCCATCGGCGGTTCCCCGGTCGGCCCAACACCCGCCGGCCGCCGGCGTTGGCGCGGCCGGTGCGAGGAACCGGCGCGATCTGCCCAAGGCGAGCGGCCGGCGTAATCCCGCAGATGGGGTCCGG
>JAYVUZ010000286.1:0-7896 GCA_043787415.1 Fimbriiglobus sp.
TCTCGGGCTAAGCTGGGCATGGCGGACCTCCGTGTCGGCCGATATGCTCGGAACTGCCACGGCCGCCGTCAACTCCAGTTACGAAACAGGCTCGGGTCATCAGTGTCGAAGCCCGGCAGGGCAGGTTGGCGGGGCGGCATCCGGCCCTAGCGGACCCAGCCGGGAGCCGGCTCGTCCCGTTGCTCGCGGAGCCAATCCATGCTCGCCGCGACCAGCTTGCCGGCCTCCACCCGGCCGGCGTGGGTCAGCCCGTCGCGGGCGGCCAAGTGGGACAGGGCCTCCATCCACCCCCGCTCCCGCATCACCGCCTCCCGGTCGCCCGGATCGGTTTGCCTGTCTGTGGCCAGTGCTCCCAGGTGGCGGGCCAGCCGCAGCCCCAAGCCGGCGGCGTGATCCTGCTCGGCCGCGTCCAGCCGGCGGACGGCCCGCTCCCGCTCCAAATCGCGGACGGCCTCGACCACTTCTCGCTCGGACAGCACCCAGGCGTCGGCCGGCAGGGCGGCCACCAGCCGCACAAAGAGTTCGTCGGCGACAGCAGTGGCCCGGGCTGGGTCGCCGGTGGCGTCCGCCGCCAGGGCCAGGGCGAGTTGGCGGCCGCCAGGGCCGTCCCCGCCCCAGCCGAACCCGTCGGCCGAGTGGCCGGGCAGGTCGAACCGCGGGTCCAGCCCGCGGCTCTCGCCCGCCGCCTCCACCAGCACCATCCGCCCGTGTTCCGTCGTCGCCCCGCGATACTGCCGCACCGTCATCCCCGCCCGTTGGTTGTTCACCCGCAGTGGGTGACACGGCCGGGGGCGGATGTCAAGCACCTGGTCAAGCCCGGGTTACGCCGATTGTTGGTCGCATCGCGGCGTTTACCGACCGTTAACCAAAAGCGGTTATCGTCAGCGGTGTAACAACTACGGGATTATGTTCATGAAGGGATCGACAAACATTGAGGTCGCAATTCTCCAGCGGGTGAACGACCTAGCCACCCGGTACGGCCTGAAGCCGACCGACTTTGTCGCCACGGTTCGTCACTCCGGCCCGGAGGGACGCGTCTCCTTGGATTATGAAACATACGAGCCCCGGCACGAGGAGCAATTTGCCAGGATGGCGACTGCCCTCTCACTGGACCCTGAAGACAACAGGCTGGTAGGAAGTGACGAGCAAATCATCGACACACTGGACCGGGCAATTGCCGTCGCGCCCCGGTCCCGCACGGAAAGGTGATCGCCCGCTTCTCACGACAGCCGGCGTCCCAAGCGTCTACAAAACCCGGCCCCGAACGGCGTCACCACCGGAAGTCGGGGTCGACATAGATGCGGGCCGTCGCCGGGCCGGTAACGTCTACGAGGACCGTGGGCTGTGGGACACGAGAGGCTCCAACGACCCACTCGCCGGTGGGCGGCAAGTCAACCGTTGCGTCCGCCAACCGCGTCCCGTTCAGCTCGAACTCGACCCGATGCCGCCCGCCGCTAACGGGCAGGAAGTTGACCATCGTCCAGTCGTCCGGGCTGGGATTCGCCGGCATGGGCGGCGCTGTCGGCCACGCCACCAGGTGGCCGTCAACGAATAACTTGTACACGCCATCACGGGCACCAACCCTCCCCGGCTCGGACCCTCTTGCCCTTAGCCAAAGGATGTGCGCCCCCGTCGTGACGACCATCCGGACGCCCTCGGGCGTGACATAAAGGCGTCCGCTCTGAGCGATGTGGAGCCGCCCGATGTCGACCGTCTGCTCGAACAACACCGTGCCATTGAGTCGAACCGTCACCCGCGAGATGTCGAGCGGCAGCTGCAGCCTCCGATTGAGCCGGCCCTCAGCCAACGGGGACGCAGGCGTGTTCTCCCAGGAAAACGCTTCTGTTCCGTTAACATCGATCTCAAGACGGTCCCCAGGCTTCAAACTGTCGCCCGACTTGGGATCAACCCCGTACACGTCAAACGACGCGCCAAGTACGACTTTTGCTTCCTCAACCCGTGACCCCAGGCCGAAGCGGTACCCGTGCCGGTCGCCGCGCTGTGTGTGCGGCAAAAAGCCGACGACCCACGGCCATGCCAGAAGCCCGCCCGTGTTGGCAACCAGCCCGGCGGCAGGGAGGATGAGCGTGGACCACCTCCTCCGCCCGAGCCCGGCCGCCACGGCCGCCAGACCCACGCCGGTGAGGTAGAACGGCGGGGCGTACACCGGGGCCAGCATCGCCAGCCAGCACGCGAGGCTCAGTCCGCCGGCCACGGCCGCCCACCGCCCGCGGACGGCCTCGGGGCCGGGCACCCGGCGGACGCTCGCCACCCCCAGGGCGGCCAGCCGACCGTCCTGCTGGGCCTCCAAGAGTCGGTCGGCGTCTTCGGCGGTGAGCCGCAGCGTCACCTTCATGCTCCCCTCCTGCTCACCGACGATGACCACCTTCGAGCCGGACTTCACAATCAGCCGGACGCCTTCTAGGAACAGGTTTCGCCGCTCCTCCGTCCATGTCGCCCGGGACTCGCTCGGGAGTTCCACCTCGACGCATTCGGGCGCCGCCAATTCCGCCTCGTGCCGCCGGCGCACCTCGTCCGGGATCGGGTCGAGGCAGATCGCCTGCATCGGCGTCTGGAGCCAGCGGGCCAGGCACGCCAGGTGTCGGGCGGAGAGCGGCTTCCCCTTCCGCCACCGCTCGACCGTGGTGCGGTCCACATCCACCCGTCGGCCGATCCACGACCAGTCCCGGTTCTTCCGCTTCAGAAGGTCGCCGACGGCCTCCACGTTCAGTCGAAACGCCCGTGCCCACATGTGCCCTCTCGGTCACGACCGCGAAACGCCCGGCGACGTGCCCGAGACGCCGCTTCGGGACGCCCACGGGGTGCGGTAGATTGCCACCGTCGGGTCGCACGACGGAGGTAGCTTACCCGACACCAGGGGCGATTCCTATGCCCCCCACTGCCTGATCCGGCCAGCGGTTCGCCGCGGCTCCATCCCCCACAGGGGCGCGACCGCGCCCCGACAGCACAACACGGTGACCACATGTCGCGGAAACACGACCGTGCCACGGCGCGCGCCCAGAAAAGTGCCGCGACCGCCTCGAAAACCCGAGAACTGCACGCCTGGATCGGGATGGCAGACGAGCTGCGACGGCCGGCCGTCGTCCAGCAGTTCGTGACTCACCTGCACCGCCTCAACGCCTCGGACGTGGCGGTGTGGCCGCTGGTCATCCCGCTGCTGGCCGGGCTGACCGACCCGGTGGAGCGGGACGAGTTGGGCGCACTCGTGGCCCTGATCGTCAACCCCCGGCTGGCCGGGCGGCGGACGCCCGGTTCCGTGGACGAGCGGCGCGCGCGGGGCACGCCGCCCGGAGGTCGGAAGCCGCCCCGCGACCCTGATCGCCCCCGGGAGGGGCAAGACCACCCGTGACCTTCACGATCCCCGAACGCTTCAGCGAGTCCCGGACCCTCGACCGCTTTCGGCCGGACCCCCGGGAGGTGTCCCGGCACGACGACCCCGACGCGCTCCGCCGGCTCGGCGAGAACATGCTCGCCCACGGCCAGCTCCAGCCGGTCGGCGCCACCGCGTCCGGCCGGCTGATCTTCGGCACCGGCCGCTGGCTGGCGGCCACGCAGGTGGCCAAGACGACCCTCGACACCTGGGTGTACCCGGACGGCCTGGGCGACTCCCAACTGGGTCTGATTCGGCTTTCCGAGAACATGCACCGGAAGGAGCTGTCCGGCTACCAGATGTGGATGTCCTGTGCCGAGCTGATGTGCGGCAACGCGGACTGGCAGATCAAAGATTTGGCCGCCCACCTGTCCCTGACCCCGTCGGCCCTCACCCGGATCCTGTCACCGGGCAACTGTTCGGTCGCCTGGCAGGAGGAGTTGCGGAAGGGCACGGTGGGGGTGTCCGACTGCTACCAGGCCAGCCAACTGCCGGAGGGCGAGCAGGCCGGCCTGCTGGCCCTCAAACTGGGCGACGGCACCGGCAAGCGGCTCGGCCGCGACGCCCTGGCCGCCGCCTCCCGCAAGCTGCGGCAGACGGCCGACCCGACGGCCCCGCGGTTGGGCAAAGTCCGTTGTCCGCTGCCCACGGGCAAAACGGTGGTGGTGTCGGGGGCGGACATGACCCTTTCGGAGCTGACAGACGCCCTCGCACAAGCGCTCGACCTGGCCCGCCGAGCGGGTCGGGAATCGCTCGATGTTAAAACAGCCGAGCGGGTCTGGCGGGACAAGGCCAAGCAGCCGCAGTCGTGACCACGAACCGGGCCGGCTGGAACCGTTCCAGCCGACCCCTCACCTACCCAACCTCGGAGCCTGACATGACCAGCCGCGCTCGAAGCCCGACCCGTTCCTTTGGAGGCCCTGCCCGTGATCGCCGACGCCAACCCGTCCGACGCCGCCGTGTTCAACCTCGTCGTCCTGGCGGCGGTCGTCGGGGTGGGGCTGGCCCTCCGCCGGCGGCCGCCGCCGGCCGGCACCGCCTGCGGGTCGGCCGAGTGGGCCACCGACCGGCTGCTCGGGCGGTGGGGCCTGGTGGGCGAGGCGTCGGACGGCGTCGTCATCGGCCGGACGCTCGGCGGCAAGCTGCTACGATTAGTCGATTATACAAACATTCTTCTGATCGGCGGCACCGGGTCCGGTAAGGGCGTCGGAATCGTCGTCCCCAACTTGCTCTCTTACGCCCGCGGCAGCTTGGTCGTCTTCGACCCCAAGGGCGACCTGTGGGCCTTCGCCGCCCGCCGCGCCGCCCTCGGTCAGAAAGTGGTGCGGGTGGCCCCGTTCGCTGGCGGGGACGGCTGGAACCCGCTGGACGTGATCGTGCCCGGCCCCCTGCTGGTGGACCAAGCCCGCGGTGTCGCCGAAAGCCTGATCGTGCGGGGGAGCGAACCCGACCCGCACTGGAATGCCAAGGCGGTGACGGTTTGTACTGCCATACTTACGTTGGTTCTTTCTCGCATGGAGGGGGCCGAGCGGTCGCTCAGTTCATTGCAAGATATTGCGAGCGACCCGGAGATGATCCGGGCGGCGGCGGCGCAACTGCGGGACATGGGCGGCATCCCGGCCCGGCTGGGCAGCCAACTCCTGACCCTGTTCGAGCCGTCCGAGGCGCTCACCCGCGAGGGCGCCGGGGTGCTCAGCACCCTGGGCCGCCACCTGTCCTTCCTCGACTCGGAGCTGGTGGCCCGGTCGGTGGAGGCGGTGGGCGGGTTCGACCCCCGGGAGCTGCTCGCCCCCGGCCCCGGGGTGACGGTGGTCTTGCAAATACCCGTCGAACTGTTGGAGGCTCAGAAGGGGTTGTTACGGTGCTGGATTTCGACGCTGATACGAGTGGTCGGTTCTGGCGGCGATGAGGGTCGTCGGGAGGTGCTGTTTTTACTCGACGAGGCGTCCGCTCTGGGCGGCCTCGACGCGCTGCGTGAGGCCCTCGTCCGGGGCCGGTCGGCGGGGAGTCGCCTAATTCTCGTGTATCAGTCCGAGTCGCAGGTGCGGAATGCGTTCAAGGACGAGCCGACCCTCATACACGATAATTGTGGAACGCACGTCCACCTGGGGGCCAGCGGGTACGAGCACGCCGAGCGGCTGAGTAAAAGCCTCGGTGAGTTCACCCACTGGGTCGGCAGCCACGGGGAGAACGACGGGTGGACGCGGGGCAGCGGCGGGGACGGCGGCCGGCAGACGAGCGGTGGCCACTCGTCCACCCTCAGCCGTCAAGGAAGACCGCTTCTGCGTGCCGAGGAAATTCTGACACTGGGCGAAGAATACCTGATCGCCTGGCACCGCGGGCTGCCGGCCCCGATCCTGGGGCACCGCATCCGCTGGTACGCCGACCCGGCGTTCAACCCCGACTCCCGCCGGCCCCGCCGGCGGAAGCCGTCGCCCCAGGGGTGGGTGATGGCGGTCCTGCTCCTCGCCCTGGCCGGCCTGGCCGTCCGGGCGAAGGTGCTCGGCCACGGCTACTGGCAACCCGAACCTGGAGAGGGGGTGATGACAACTGGCAAAGATCGGCGAGGGCACCCTGGCGGCGATGGGCCGTCTGGGACTCAAGGAGCTGCGGAACGCCGCCAACCCGTCCCGCGAGAGCATCGCTGACACGGAAATTGGTTTGTACGGCACCGCAACGCAAGGGGAAATTGCGTCTGCCCGAAGCGACCCGTCCCCGGACCACGACCCGGGGCCGCTGACGATGGACGCCCTCCGCGCGGCCGCCCAGGAGAAGGGCCGCGAGGCGGGGGTGGAGCGGGCCGGGCCGGAGCCGGACCGCGGGATGGAGCCGTAACCGGCCGGCGGGGCCTCTCCCGCCGGCCACCCGACCACACCACCCGTCCCGGGCGCGACGCGACCCGGGACACCCTTCGACACGGCGCCCGGCGCGTCGCCGGGCTGCCACCTAACCGTCTGACTTCACTCGGAGCCTGAGATGACAACGAAAGCGCGGGGCGGCCTGCCCCGGCTCGGTAAGCTCGTGCTGCTTGCGGTTGCCGTCGCCGCCGGCGGTGCCGTCTATCTGACCCACTTCACCCCCACCCACCGGGCCGTGCATCACCGCCTGGCCGAGGCCGAGGCCCGGTCGCAGACGGCCCTCGACGACCGCCTCCGGCCGGTGTCCGAGCTGTTCCGCAAGGGCCGGGCGGGGTCGCGGGCGTTCGCCGAGGAGACCCTGTCCTGGTCCGGCAAGTGGGCGCTCCTCAAGGGGGCGGTGGACGGCGCGTCCCACCGCGACCACATCGCCCAAGCGTTCGCCCGCCACGTCTTCGACAAGGACGAGCTGACGGCCGCCATCGAGGCCGCCTGCCGGGGGTACACGGACGACCTGCAGGGGGTGGAGGCCGAGATGCTGGTGCGGCTGCGGGCCGACCTGGACGGCCTCGGCCACCCGGCCCCGGCCGCCCCGCAGGGGGGCGGCCCGCACGCCTTCGCCGCCGAGTACGCCCGGCTGGTCGAGCGGGTGCTGGGCCAGGTGCGGACGGACGTGGCGGTCGAGGCGGGCAAGCAGGTGGCCGTCGAGGTCGGGGCGATGGCGGCGTCGCAGGCGGCCGCCCAGGCGGCCCGGGCGGCGGCGGTCGAGCTGGGCCTGTCGGGCACCCTCCTCGGCGGGGGCGGGGCGGTCGGCGTCGTCACCCTCGGGGCGGGCATCGTGGCCGGGTTCATCATCGACTACGTCATCGATGCGTTGTTCCGGCTGTTCGGGTGGGACGCCGAGTCGAAGATCGCGGCCGAGGTGGACGCCTCCCTGGATCGGATGCAGCAGGCCCTGCTCCGGGTGCCGAGCGACAGCTGGGTGTGGGGCAAGACGCCGCCGGGGGCGCTGCGGGCCGATCTGACCGGCCTGCACGAGTCGCGGGCGGCGGTGCGGCGGCAGGCCGTCGGCCTGCTGGTCCGCCCGGGGCCGCTGGGCGTCAGCCTGGACCCGCTGGGCGACCTGCCGGCCGTCCGCCGGGCCGCCGCCCTCCTGTCCGGGGACGGGGGTGCCAAGTGACCCGGGTGATACTGGCCGTCGCGGTGGTCGCACTGACCGCCGGCGAGGGGCGGGCGCAGGCCCGGGCGCGGGCCGCCCGGGAGGCGGCCGAGTGGCTGATCGGCCGGTTCGGGTCGAAAGCCGGCCGGAGCGTGCCCGAGCTGGCCGGGCGGATCGAGCGGGTGGCGCTGGCCCACGGGGACGACGCCGTGCGGGCCATCCGCAAGGGCGGGCCGGCGGCCGTCGGGCTGGTGGAGGCGGCCGGTGCCGACGGGGCCAAGGCGCTCCGCGTGCTCGGCGTCCACGGCGAGCTGGGGGCGTCCCGGGTGCTGTCCCGGCCGGCGGCCATGAAGCAGTTTCTGGCCCACGGTGAGGCCGCAGCCGAGGCCCTGGTCCGCCACCCCGGGGTGGCCGAGCCGCTCATCGAGCGGGGCGGGGCGCAGGCCGTCAAGGCGCTCGGGGCCGTCACCCCCCGCAACGGCCGGCGGGTG
>JAYVUZ010000287.1:0-1769 GCA_043787415.1 Fimbriiglobus sp.
GGGCGGGGGATGTTGGGTGCGGCGACCGCATGGTTGCGGCCGCTGGGGAACCCGGAGAGTTACTGAGTCCCGCGGCGGCCGCTCCCTTGCGGTCGCGGCTCCCTACTGCCCCGGCCCGGTCAGCCGCCGCCGCGCCTCGGCGTACCGCTCCGCGGTCGCCGCCACCACGTCGGCCGGCAGTCCCGGCGGCGGGCTGGCCTTGTCCCACCCGCTGTGCTCCAGCCAGTCCCGCACAGACTGCTTGTCGAACGACGGCGGCGAACTGCCCGGCCGGCACTGGTCGGCCGGCCAGAACCGCGAGCTGTCCGGCGTCAAAACTTCGTCGATGAGGATCAGGTCGCCGTCCGGCAGCGTGCCCCACTCCAGCTTGGTGTCGGCCACGATCACCCCCCGGGTCGCCGCGTACGCGACCGCCTTGCGGTACACGAACAGGGTGCGGAACCGCAGCCGGGCGGCCCGGTCCTCGCCCAACGCCGCGGCCAGCCGCTCGAACGGCACGTTCTCGTCGTGCCCGCCGTCGGCCTTGGTCGCCGGCGTAAAAATCGGCTGCGGCAACTGGTCGCCCTCTCGCAGCCCGGCCGGCAACTCCACCCCGCACACCGCCCCGGTGGCCCGGTACTCCTTCCACCCGGACCCGGCCAGGTAGCCGCGGGCCACGCATTCGAACGGCACGACTGCCGCCTTCTTCACCAGCATGGTCCGGCCGGCCAGCTCCTCCCCGCGGAACGCCGGCGGCAAATCCGCCGGGTCGATGCTCAGCAGGTGGTGCGGGTAGCCGAGGCGGTGCAGCCAGAACGCGGTGAGGGCGGTGAGGATGTGGCCCTTGCCCGGGATGCCGGTCGGCAGCACCCAGTCGAACGCGCTCAGCCGGTCGGTGGCGACGACGGCGAGGGTGTCCGGCCCGAGGTCGTATACGTCCCGCACCTTGCCGCGGCGGCACGGGTAGCCGGGGATGTTGCTGGTTAGAAGCGGGGTCATCCAGGCAGGATACCAAGACGGCGGACACTCTGCGGCCGGCGGCCTGACCCTGGCCGGGGTGGCGGTCGGTCTGGTCAACGCAGGCGGCGCGACGGTCGCCGGCCTGTCGGCCTACGGCTACCAGGCGGGCGTCACCCAGCAGGCGTTCCTGCCGGCCGGGGTGGACACCGTCCGCTACCGCCACCTGGCCGCGTCGTTCACCTTCTCCCCGGGTGCGGCGGTGCGGTGCCAGTTCGCCCTGCTACTGCTGACTGACCCGATCGGGCCGGACGAGACGGACCTGACCAACGCCATCGCCGTGCCCGCGACCGACCCGTGCGTGTACAGCGGCCTGTCGGACGTTGACCCGACTGGCCTGCCGGTCGTGTACTAAATCAGGTCGAGAAACGAGCCGGGGGCGGCGGAGGAACCGTCCCCCCGCCGCCCCCGGTCGTCGGCCGTCGTGGCACTCAGCCGACGACCACCCGCCGCCGGCGGACGGCCCGCAGACCGGCCAACCCGACGGCGGCGATGGCCAGCACCGTCGTCGGCTCCGGCACCGGAGTGAAGCTGAGCACCAGGTTGGTGCCGCTCACGGTCAGTATCGGGTTGGAGGCGAACGGGGCGGGGCTGAAGTCGAACCCGGTCGGGTCGAACGCCCCGCCGTTGCTCTGGATGTTGCCGGCCGTGGCCACCGAGGCGATGGCGAAGTGGACTAAGAAACTCTAACTTTACCGGAGGAGGCGGAGCCAGCAGAGGCGAATGCAGGCGAGGGTGAGGACGCCCTGGTGGATGTCCGCCCGCTTCTCGTA
>JAYVUZ010000288.1:0-25599 GCA_043787415.1 Fimbriiglobus sp.
TTCGAGGCCCACCGTGCGCGTCCAATCAGCCGACGGTGGGCCTCGAAGACTCGGCACCACCCTACGAAAGGCGTGTCAGCGTGGCGTCAGTTTCCCGAGCGCGGCGGCGGCCGCCTGGCGTAGCCCGGTGTGGTCGCTGCCGAGCGACACCTCCAGGAACTCGACGTGCTCCCGGGCGTGGTAGCCCAGCCCGGACAGGATGCGGACGCAGTGCGCCTGCACGGCCGGGGCCGGGTCGGTGGCCGCCGTCTGGGCGAGGAGCTGTTTCACCTCCGGGCGGGAGGCGTGCCGGCAGTTGGCCAGGTAGCTGGCCGCCCGCTCCCGGACGCTCGGCCGCAGGGCGGTCCGCAGGTCTTGGGCGTAGGGTTCGATCTCGGCCGGCATCGGGTCAGTCGGCCAGGCGGCGGCCGGCGGCACGGCCAGCGAGAAGCCGACCGCCTGGGCCGACGGCTCCGGCGGGGGGGCTGGCATCGGCTGCGGGGCGGCGAACGGTTTCACGGCCGCGAGGGTCGGCAGGGCCACCACCGGGGCGAGCGGCTGCGGCGGCGGGACGGCGAACAGGGGCGGCGGCTCGACGACCGGCGGCGCCGGCTTGTCGGCGTCGTACTGCTGCCGCAACAGCGCCGCCACGCTGGCCGGCTGGACCGGGGCGGTCGCCCGGGTGGGCGTCGGCAGCGTCAGCGCTTCGCCCGGCGTCAGCGGTCGCGGGCCGCTGACCATCGCCGTCAGCGGGGTGTCCAGGCCGGACGGCCGCGGCGGCGGGGCCGGTCGGGCGGACGGCAGCGGCCGGGAGGTGAACGGCGAGAACCCGCCGGCCGTCGGCGTCGGCAGTGGCAGACTGGTCGGGAACTTGCCGCCGGACGAGGGCGGCTTGGCCGCCGGGGTCGGGTCGGCGGTCGCCCGGGTCATGCCGGCCAGCGCCGCCGCCGGGAGCTGATACCGGATGCCGCTGGCCACGTCCTGCACCTCGGCGAGCCGGTCCCCGTCGGCCCCGTCGAGCATCTTGACGAGCTTCAGCTTGCGGTCCGGCTGGCCGGCCGTCTTCTGGACCAGCACCACGTCCGGCGGCGGCTGGGCCGCGGCCACGCCGACCCAAGCGGCGAACAGCAGTCCGGCCCACAACCGCCGCATGACAAGCCTCCGTACTTGCCGGTAGTATCGGTCGGGCCGGTTGCGGCGGGTGAAGGAAAAGGGTTAGCCGGTGAACAGCCCGCCCATCACCTTGCCGCGGTTGAGCTGCACCGGCCGGCCGAGGCGGTCCACGACCTCGGTGTGCGGGTCCACCCCGAGCAGGTGGTACACCGTCGCCCCCAGGTCGTCCGGCCGGAACGGGGCGGTGGTCGGATACGCTGCCGTGGCGTCCGACTTGCCGATCACCTGGCCACCCCGCACCCCGCCGCCGAAGAACAGCCCGCTGAAACACGCCGCCCAGTGGTCCCGGCCCGGCGCCTTGTCGGTCGGGTTCTGCTTCTGGAGCTTGGGCGTGCGGCCGAACTCGCCGATGACGGCCACGAACACGTCGTCCGCCAGCCCCTCGGCGGTCAGGTCGTCGAGCAGGGCGGACACGGCCACATCCAGCGGCGGCAGCAGCCGGTTCTTGAGCGTGTTGAAGATGTCGCCGTGGCTGTCCCAGTTCTGCACCCGGCCCATGTTCGCCTGCACCACCGGCACCCCGGCTTTGAGTAGCCGCTTGGCGAGCAACAAGCTCTGGCCGAACAGGTGCCGGCCGTAGCGGTCGCGGGTGGCGTCCGTCTCGTGGGCCAGGTCGAAGGCCCGGCCGACGGCCCCGCTCGTCAGCAGCGCCGCCGCCGCCGACTGCTGGTCCGTCAGCCGCTGGCCGTCGGCCGTCCTGCCGAGCCAGTCCTGTTGGGCGTTGACTGCGTCGAGCAGCTTGAGTCGGTCGCGGAGGTGCGTGGTCGTCAGCCCGCCCGTCAGCGACAGGTTTTCGACGGCGAACCCCTTCTGGTTCGGGTCTTTGTCGATGTGCAGCGGGTCGTGCTTGGCCCCGAGGAAGCCGGCGTGCTGGCCCGGCCACACCAGGGCGACCCCCGGTTCCTGGAGGAACGACGGCAGCGTCACCCCGGCCGGCGTGCCGTTGGCCGGCGGCTTGAGGTAGCTCAGCCCGCCGGCGAAGCACGGCCAGTCGTCCCGGCTGAGCGGCTTGTCGAACCGCACCCCGGGCTGGATGGCCCCGGTGATCAGGTGGTGCGTGGCGGCCGTGTGGTTGTTGTCGCTGTGGCTGAAGCTGCGGACGACGGCGCAACTCTTGGCCCGCGCGGCCAGCTTGGGCAGGTGTTCGCAGAACCGTAGCCCGGCGACGGGGGTCGGGATGCTGCCGAACTCGCCGCGCAGCTCGGCGGGCGCGTCCGGCTTGGGGTCGAAGGTCTCAAGCTGGCTGGCGGCGCCGGTGAGGAACACCAGCAGCACCTGTTTGGCCGGCCGCTTCTCGGCGGCGGTGGCCCGGAGGGCGCTGACGCCCAGCAGGCCGGAGAACCCGACTTGCAACACTTCCCGACGCGAGACGCCGATCGGCATGGGGCACCACGAGCGAGGGGCGGGCCGGCAGGACTACAGTAGAGCAGATCGGCCGGCGGGAGGCAACGGGGTGAGTCTTCAGCAACCCCAGCCAGCCAGCAGGGACGGTAAGTCGGCCGCATCCGTCAAAACTGTCGTGCCGTAGTGTTTGTCAAGTTTGCTCCGCTGGATGACGCCGGCCCAGAATCGCTCCATGACAATCGCGTTGGCATAGGGCAATGCAGACGATAGCCAGAACTGGTCACGGACATCGTTCTGGTCAATTCGTCGATTAGCAGGGCAGAATTCTTCCAAAACTAAGGTGCTGTACAGCGAAGGCAGGGCGCACTGATGTCGGGCACGCCACCCGTCAGTTGACAGCCATTGCACGGCGTAGTCGGGCGGTACACCGGCAACCCGCAGCAAGTCTTCGAGTGGGGTTCCGCACATCCTCGGGTCGCCGACCATCGGCCAAAAGTTTGCCATGTACCTTTGGTCAGAGCTTAAATCGCGGCGTGCCCGGCCTCGAATCTCTTCCAGCCGAGTCAGGGCGGTCTCGTCTGAACGACGGCTTGCGGCAACCCGCTCGCGGTCGTCGCCGAGCGCCAGCATTGCATCTGCCACAACTTCAGATGTGTCCAGAAACCGTATTATCGCATCGTGTTCTTCTGGTGTGCCGCCGCTCACTTGGATACTGGCACCCAGAGCCACGCCCACCCCAGGGCCGATCAGCCGCGGTCGGATTGGTAGTGGTGGCTGGGTGAGAAATGATCGAACCGCGTTGACCAGCTCCCACTCTAGGACGGTATGAGCGGGTACAATCCAGCGGTTGCTCGCTATCTGGGATATGAAACCCACGAGTCGAGTTCGCCGTCCTAAGTCGCCATTTATCGCAGCCTCAATCGTATTGACGATTGACCCAGCCACGACCAGTCGCCCATTCGCTATCCCGTTCTGTACGGCTTCAAGCGCCGGCCGGAAACGCTCCCCGCCCGGCTTCCCGTAGTGCGCCTTAGCCAAGTCGATCCACTTGTTCGTATCGAGGCACAGAAGCTTCGGGTGTGCCGACTTCTCTTCAGGCAACACGCGACCGACTCCGGGTGGATGCGACCTTTGGCCGCGGGACGGCTAATCTAATCCGAACCAGCACGACACGCCTATGTGAGTTGTGGTTCGGGCTATGTCCACCACCGCCCCATTGCTCGCCGTCCGCTACGCCGCCGCCTTCGCCGGCTCCGCCGCCCGGTTCGAGCGGGCCAAGACCCTGTTCCCGACGGGCGTCACCCACGACACCCGCATGATGGACCCGTTCCCCCCTACGTCGAGCGGTGCCAGTCGCCGGGAGTCGTGGCCGGCCCGATCAAATCCCAGCGGTTGCCGTACAGGTTGAGGAACACCGCCACCGTGCCGTACGCCTCATGTCGCGGCTCCTCGGCGAACCGCACCCCGCGGGCCAGGAAGTCGCGGTGGTCCCGCCCGAAGTCGTCGGTACGGAGGAAGAAGGCCACCCGGCCGCTGGTCTGGTCGCCGACCCGGGCGGCCTGGTCGGGGGTGGCGGCGCGGGCCAGCAAGAGGCCGGGGCCGTCGCCCGGCGGGGCAACCACCAGCCACCGCTTGCCGCCGCCGAGCGCGGTGTCCTCCACCACCCGGAAGCCGAGCCGGCCGGTGTAGAAGGCGATGGCCTCGTCGTACTCCCGGACGACCAGCGTCACGGCCGCGATGGTCGGCATCCCCGCCCCCGGTTGGTGCCCCGTACACTGAAACTTATTCGCCCCGGAGCCACCACATGACGCTCGCCGACCGCTACGCCGCCGCCTTCCCCGGCTCCGCCGCCCGGTTCGAGCGGGCCAAGACCCTGTTCCCCACGGGCGTCACCCACGACACCCGCATGATGGACCCGTTCCCCCCCTACGTCGAGCGGTGCGAGGGCAGCCACAAGTGGGACGTGGACGGCCACGACCTGATCGACTACTTCGTCGGCCACGGGTCGCACCTGCTCGGCCACTCGGCCCCGGACGTTGTCGAAGCGGTCCAACGCCAGATGGCGAGGGGCACCCACCCCGGCGCCTGCCACGACCTCGAACTGGAGTGGGGCGAACTCGTCTGCAAGCTCATCCCGTCGGCCGAGCGGGTGCGGTTTACCGGCAGCGGCACCGAGGCCACGCTCATGGCCCTGCGACTCAGCCGACTGTTCACCGGCAAGCCGAAGTTCCTGAAGTTCCTCGGCCACTTCCACGGCTGGCACGACGCCGTGACGGTGGCCGCCGACCCGCCCTACGACACGCACGCCGTGCCCGGGGTGCCGGCCGGCGTCAGTGACCTGTGCGTGTCGCTGCCGCCCAACGACCTCCAGCGGGTCGAGGACACGTTGACGGCGGACGCCGACATCGGCTGCGTCATCCTGGAGCCGACCGGCGGCCACTGGGGGGCGGTGCCGATCCGCGGCGACTTCCTGGCCGGCCTGCGGGAGATTTGCACCCGGCTCGACCGGGTGCTGATCTTCGACGAGGTGATCACCGGCTTCCGCGTCGCTCCCGGCGGGGCGCAGAAGCACTACGCCGTGACGCCCGACCTGACCACCCTGGCGAAGATTCTGGCCGGCGGCCTCCCCGGCGGTTGCCTCGCCGGCCGGGCCGACATCCTGGCGTACCTGGAGCCGCGGCCGGGCAAGCCGAAGATGAAGCACCCCGGCACGTACAACGCCAACCCGCTGTCCGCCTCGGCGGGCGTCGCCACGCTCAAGCGGGTGGCCACCGGCGAGCCGTGCCGACTGGCCAACGAGTCCGCCCGCAGCCTCCGCAACGGGTTGAACGCAATGTTCGCCGCGGAAGGCTTCCCGTGGCTGGCCTACGGCGATTTCAGCATGGTGCGGGTGGTGCCGAACTACACCGGCGAACGCCCGCCGCCGGCGACCACCGACACCGACGGGTTCATCCCGTTCGGCAACGACGTGAACCGACTCGATGGCCCGAAGCCGATGCAGACGGTCCACGCCCTGCGGCAGGCGATGCTACTCAACGGCGTGGACTGGTGGGGCCTGGCCGGCCTGACGAGCTGCGAGCACACGGCCGCCGACGTGGCGACGACGGTGGAGGCGATGCGGGCGAGCGTCCGCGAGCTGCGGGCCGAAGGGGTGGGCTGACGGGTGGCTCCGGCTTCCGCGCGTCTGTAACATCTACACATGTCATCCGACCGTGCATCCGCGTTGTTCTGGCTGCTGGTCGGCGACCGCCCGACCGGCCCGTTCGGTGCCGCCGATGTGAAAGCCAAGTGGCTGGCCGGACAAGTGACACCCGGTACCCAGGTGTGCCGCGACGGCGACACCGCTTGGCGACCGCTGCATCAAGTGTTCCGGTTACCCGGGGTGCCGACGGGGCTACCGCCCGCACCGCCCGCGATCTCTCAGCTCGGCGCGGTCATGCCACCGGCCACGGCCGTAGTGTCGGCGGTCCGCCTACCATCTCGTCGGCGGTGGGTGGTGGGTACGCCGGTCGTGGTCGCCGCGGCCTTGGTCGGGCTGAGCCTGGTCTACCTCGGCGGCCGGGCCACACTGCCGGGGCTGACCGCCGGGTACAAGCGGGGCTACGCCGACACCATTTTGCGATATTCAGACCGGAGCTACGACGGGGCCAAGTGGGTGAAGCTGAAGGAGTCCGCCGCGCTGGCGACGAGCAACCTATTTTCAATCGCCGGATGGGATGACGACAACTTTTGGGTGGCAAGCCGTGCAGGCGGCATCTGTCGGATGCGGGGCGGGGTTTGGCGTGTCGAGTGCCAACTGGGAGATGCGGGTTGGCCGCAGCTTCGACCGACCAGCGCCGAGCAATTGCTTGTCGCGGGGGGACACTTTTACCGCGTGTCGGCCGGCGAGGTCGAAAACTACGGTGAAGCTCGGGAACAGGGCGAGGCGGAACTTGGACACATCTTTTTAGCCGCGGACGACAGGTTCTTTTACCACGGGCGAACTCACGGCGGCAGAAATCTGGTTCGCTTCGACACCAGCAGACGAACAACGTTCTCCGTCAAAGAGGACCGCGAAGCGTCGGTGTGTAGCGCCGACGGGTCGCCGGTCGAGTACTACTGGGTTGAAAAGGTGTACTGCACTCGGTCGCACGCCGCCAACTGTGGTTTCGGTATTGCCTACAAGCGGTGGAACCCCGATGGTGCGGGCCGGCTCGTGCGGTTCGACGGTAAGTTCTGGCGGATGCTGTCCGGTGATCTCCCGCACAACCCCCGCGATCTATGGCTGAGTGGCTCCGAAGACGCACCGACTTTTGTTTTGGCTGGCGACAACGGCGACCGGGCACTCGGCTGGGTCCACGTCCGTCGCACCGCGGATGCCGGCGTCGATCACCGCCTCGGCGAGTCGCTGGAACCCACCTCGGCCGACCTCCTCCGGGTGTGGGGCGTATCCCTCGATAAGTACTGGGTGATGGACACCAACGGCACCGTCTGGCAGCGGGACGGGACCGAGTCCCGGGTTGTGGTCCGCGGGATGCGGCGGGATAAGGTCGAGTTCACGGACGCCTGGGTCAGCCCGACCGGCACCGTCTTCGCCATCACCCCCGAACACGTCTGGAAGCTGGACTGACCCATGCCGCCGGCCCCGCCTCCGCCGGCCCCCGGGCTGGCCGTCACACTCGCCGACCTGTCGCTCGTCGTGCGAGGTCGCCGGCTGCTCGACGCCATCACCCTCCATGTGCCGGCCGGGGCGTTCGTCGGCATCGTCGGGGCGTCCGGGTCGGGCAAATCCACCCTGGTGCGAACCGTCGCCGGGCTGGCCCGGCCCACCGCCGGACAGGTGCGGTTGGACGGCGTGCCCCTTCTCCCGACCGCCCTACGCACCGACCGCCGGGTCGCCTACCTGCCGCAGGACGTGGTGGTTCACGACGCCCTCACCCCATCCCAGGCGCTCGGCTACCGGGCCGAACTCGCTGGCCTCGGGGCGACGGCGGCCGGCCGGCGGGAGCTGGTGGCGACTGCACTCGCCCGGGTCGGGCTGGCCGACCGGGCAGGGGTGCCGGTGGGTCGGCTGTCCGGCGGCCAGCGGAAGCGGGCGGCCCTGGCTGCCGAACTGCTCGGCGACCCTCGGCTGGTGCTGCTGGACGAGCCGACTTCCGGCCTCGACCCGGCTACCGACGCTGCCATGACGGCCCTGTTCCGCTCCCTGGCCGACGACGGCCGGACGGTCCTTGTTGTCACCCATGCCCCGGCCGGGCTGGCCGCCTGCGACGTGCTGCTGGTTCTGGCCGACGGCCGGTGCGTGTACGCCGGCCCTCCGGCCTCGGCTCCCGGCTTCTTCGGAACCAACTCCCTCGATGGGGTGTACGCTGCACTTGCCGCCCGGCCGGCCGCCGAGTGGGCCGAGCGGTTCGCCGCCCGGCACCCCGCCGCCCCGCTGCCGCCGGCCGCCCCGCCACCTCCGCCGTCCGGCCAGTCGCCCGTACCGCCGCCCGAACAGGCGGTCGTCCTCGGCCGGCGGTACTTGCGACTGTTGGCCGCCGACTGGCCAGCCCTGGCCCTGTTGCTCGCCCAACCGATGGCCATCGGGTTGATGACCGGGTGGACGTTCGGGGACGTGCGTTCGGCATTCGCCGAGCAGGCGGCGGCCGACGCCCGGCAGGTGCTATTCGTCCTCACCCTGGCCGTACTCTGGTGCGCCGGAGCCGGGGCCGTGCGGGAGGTGGTGAAGGAGCTGGCGGTCGTCCGGCACGAGCGGCGGTTCGGCCTCGACCTGCGGGCGTACCTGACCTCGAAGGCGGTGCCGCTCGGGGTGCTGGGGGTCGGTCAGGCGGCGATCCTGCTGGCCGTGGTCCGGACTCTGGCCCACCCACCCGGGGCGGCCGACGCCCAACTCGTGGTTCTGGCCGCCGCCGCCGTCGCCGGAACCGCACTCGGCCTGTTCGTGTCGGCAACTGCCGGCACGGCCGAGCGGGCCATGACCGTGTTGCCGGTCGCCTTGATCGGGCTGGCCGTGTTCTCCGGCGGACTGGCCCGGCTGTCCGGCCCGGGGTTGCTGGCCGCCCGACTCGGCTCGCCAGCGTATTGGGCGACAGAGGGGCTGAAGGCGCCGCTCGGCACCGCCCTGACCACCGCAAGCTATCCGGCCGCCCCCGGGTCGTATCAGCCGCCTATCCTCGGCGCCGGCGGCCCACTCGCCCTCGACTTGGCCGCACTCGGGTTCCAAGCCGCCGTGTTGCTGGCGGCCGCCTGTTTGGCGTTGCGTCGGCGGTTGGCCGGCGAGTAACGGCGGGAGTGCAGTAGCGGCGACGTGTCGCCAGCCGTCGCCGCTAGCGCGGCGAACTCGGAAGGTCTACCGCCCCCGGGCCGGTGGCGGCGGCGACCACCGCCTCGCACAGGGCCAGGGTGCCCAGGTTGTCCCGCCCGCTGATCGTCGGCTCGCGGCCCTCCTCCAGCGCACGCAGCAGCTCGCCCAGCGGCCCGGCGAAGGCGTCCGGGAACCAGACCTCATCACTCGCCGGTCGCACCCAGCCGCCGCTCGTGCGGGTGGTGTACCCGATGGTGCTGGGAGCGCGGGCCGGGTACTTCGGCCAGCCGACCTCGCCCTCGGCCAGCCCGTCGGTGCCCTCGATCCGCCACCGCACGAACGTGTCGGCGACCGCCCCCTCCTTCACCGGCCCGGCCCACACGTCGTCCCAGGCGCTGGCCCGCACCCCGCTCGCCCACTCCAGGATGTACAGGTTGAGGCCGTCCCGGTGGGGGAACCGGGTGCGGGGGTCGGGGCGGGTGCTGGCCAGCACCCGGCACGGGTCGCCGAGCCAGTAGCGGAAGGTGTCCAGGTGGTGGATGCTCATGACGAACGTGGACAGCCCGGGCAGCCCCTCGGCCCACGGCATCCAGTGCGGCACCGCCCGCATGTCGATGCTGGCGAACACCGGCGCGCCGAGTGCGCCGGCGTCCAGCAGCGCCTTCGCCGCCCGCACCGACGGGTCGAACCGCATGTTCTGGTTGACGGCCAGCACCACCCCGGCGGCGTCACACGCGTCCACCAGCTCGCGGCCGGCGGCCACGCTCAGGGCGAGCGGCTTCTGGGCCAGGATGCCGCGGAGCCGGCCGCCGCCCACCTCGACTGCGCGGCGGATGAGGTCCGGCTGCGCCTGCGGCGGCACCGCCAGGTCGAGGACTTCCACCGCCGGGTCGGCCAGCAGGGCCTCGACGGATTCGTGAACCGTGGGGATGCCGAAGGCGGCGGCGAGTTCGTGCGGCGGGGTGCGGCTGGCGATGGCGACCGGGGTCAGGCCGTGTTGGCGGTAGGCCGGCAGGTGGCAGTCCCGCAGGGCGAACCCGGCCCCGACGCACCCCACCCGCCAGTCCCGGCGGCGGGGCCACGGCAGCGGCGGGGCGAGGGTGGGTGTCATCGGCGGGGGTCGATGAGCAGGGCGAAGCCGGGTAACACGTGTGAGGTGAGCGTTTCGCCGTAGGTGACGGTATCGACCGCCCACGCCCGCCGCCGGCGGCGGTGGCGGATCAGGTTCGGCCGGTCGGAACTAATGCTCCCGTCGAGCACCCAGTATTCGAGGATCGACGGCACTCGGAGGTACAGGGGCGGGTTGCGGCCCAGGTCCTTCTCGATCGACCCGTCCACCAGCACCTCGGCCACCAGCACCGGCGACACGTCCTCCCAGCGGATGTCGCCGTAGGGCTGGTCGAGCGGGAAGGCATGATAGGCGGCCAGGTCCGGCTCCGGCACCGTCGGGCGGGTGGCCGCCGCCAGGAACACCCGCCCCTTGAGTGCAACGAAGTTGATGACCTCCGGCCGGGCATCCGAGTACCGCTCGACGGCCCGCCGCAGCCACCGCTCCAAGATGTGTTCGGGCGGGTTCGGCTGGGGCGACACGTACAGCCTCCCGGCAATGATTTCATACCTGAACCCCTCGACGTAATCAGCCGCCTCGAACTCGTCCGCCTCTAACCGCCGGCCGTGGTCGGCCGGGCCGAACTTCCGTTGCGTGGCGGTCATGACATGCCCCCCCGTTCGTTGGCCAGCACCCGCAGCTCCTTCGGCAGCGGGAACTTGACGTGTTCCTCCCGCACCGTCCGGCTCTCGACCGTCGCCCCGAACCGCGCCCGCAGCCGGGCCACCACCGCCTCGACGTGCTCCTCCGGGGCGCTGGCGCCGGCCGTCACGAGCACCGTCTCGGCCCCGGCGAACCAGTCGTCCCGCAGCTCGGCGGCCGTGTCGATGAGGTACGCCCGCTTGCCGGACAGCCGGGCGATCTCGGCCAGCCGCTGCGAGTTCGAGCTGTTCTGGCTGCCCAGCACCACCGTCACGTCGGCGGCCGGGACCAGTTCCCGCACCGCCTCCTGGCGGTTCTGGGTGGCGTAGCAGATGTCCGCCTTGCTCGGCCCCACCACCCGGGGGTACTTCCGGCGGATGGCGGCGATGATGGATTCCGTCTCGTCCACGCTCAGCGTCGTCTGGGTCAGGTAGGCCAGCTTGGCGTCCGCCGGCAGGGTCAGCGATTCCACGTCGGCCTCGTCCTCCACCAGCACCATGCAGTGCGGGGCTTCGCCCATGGTGCCGATCACCTCGTCGTGCCCCTCGTGCCCGATGTACAGGATGGTGTACCCGTCCCGGGCGTACTTCACCGCCTCCAGGTGGACCTTCGTCACCAGCGGGCAGGTGGCGTCGATGGCCCGCAGGTTCCGCCCCCGGGCGGCGGCGCGGACCTCCGGGGCCACCCCGTGGGCGCTGTACAGCACGGTGCTGCCGGGCGGCACGTCGGACAGGTGGTCCACGAACACCGCCCCCTTGGCCTTGTACTTGGCCACGACCGGGCGGTTGTGGACGATCTCGTGGTACACGTAGATGGGCGGGCCGAAGTGGGCCAGGGCGGTGTCCAGGGCGTCGATGGCCATGTTCACCCCGGCGCAGAAGCCCCGGGGGTTGGCGAGGACGACGTGCATAGTTGCGGGAGCCTCCGGGGGTACCGTCAGTCTACGGCGAGCGGCCAGCGTAAGCTGGTCCGGGGCGGGGCGGGGTGCGCGTGATGCCGCCACCCGGGCCGGACCAGCTTACGCTGGCCGCTCGCCTTCAACCCTTGACGACCGCCGGGGCGTGTGTACGATTCGCTTTTGGCCCCGGGACGCCCCCATGCCGGTTCACCCCCTGCTGCGAGCCGCCGACCGGGTGCGGGCGCTCGACGACCGGCCGGCGGTGGTGAAGCTCGGCGGCAGCGCGATGGAAGAGCCGGCCGCCACCCGCGGCACCCTGGCCGCCGTCGCCGCCCTGCACGCCCTGGGGGTGAAGCTGGCCGTCGTCCACGGCGGCGGCAAGCCGATCGACCGGGCGATGGCCGCCGCCGGGCTGACCCCGGTCAAGGTGCAGGGCCGGCGGTACACCGACGACGCGACACTGGACGTGGTGGTGCGGGTGCTCGGCGAGCTGACCGACGGGCTGGTCGGGCTGATGGACGACCTGGGGTGCCCGCCGTTCGGGTTCGGCACGGACGACCCGGCGGACTTCCCGGTCCGCGGCGAGCGGCTGCTACTGCCGGGGTTGGACCTGGCGCCGCTGGACCTCGGGCACGTGGGCACGCCCGCCCGGGTGGACGCCGACCGGCTGAACGAGGTGCTGTTCTCGCGGTGGGAGGTGGCCGTGCTGCCGTCCCTGGCCGTCGGGCCGGACGGCGGCTGGCTGAACGTGAACGCCGACACCGCCGCCGCCGCCGTGGCCGGGGCACTGAAGGCCGCCGCCTGCCTGTTCCTCACCGACACCCCCGGCGTCTTGCGGAATGTGTCAGACCCCACCTCGCTCGTCCCCCGGCTCACCCGCGCCGAGGCCGACGCCCTGATCCGTGACGGCACCGTCGGCGGCGGCATGGTGCCGAAGCTAGACGCCTGCTTCGAGGCCCTGGACGCCGGGGCCGGGAGTGCGGTCGTTCTGGACGGCCGCGACCCGCACGCCCTGCTCGACTGGCTGCTCGGCGAACCCCGCGGCACCGAAATCGTTCCGTAACACGTCCCCGCCTCCATCAAGCCCGCCCGTTGCAACGGGCGGGCGTTGTCCCACATTTACTCCCATGACATCCACCGAAGTCATCGCCCTCGCCCAGCAGCACCTGACGCCCAACTACACCCGCTACCCGGTGTGCCTGGTGCGGGGCGAAGGCTCCTGGGTGTGGGACGCCGAGGGCACCCGCTACCTGGACTTCTTCCCCGGCTGGGGGTGCGGCATCCTCGGCCACTGCCCGCCGCGGGTGGTGGCCGCCGTGCGGGAGCAGGTGGGCCAGCTCATCCACGTGCCGAACACCTGGTACACCGAGCCGCAGGCCCGCCTCGGGGCGGAACTCGCCGCCCGCACCGGCTGGGGCGGCAAGTCCTTCTTCTGCAACAGTGGGACGGAAGCGAACGAGGCCGCCATCAAGCTGGCCCGCCTGTACGGCAAGCCGCAGGGCCGGTACAAGCTCATCACTTTTACCAACAGCTTCCACGGCCGGACGATGGGGGCGCTGTCAGCCACCGCCCAGCCGAAGTACCACGCCGGGGTCGAACCCATCCTGCCCGGCTTCCACTACGCCCCGTTCGGTGACCTGGACGCGGTGAAGAAGCTGATCGACCCGGAGACGGCCGCCGTCATGCTGGAGCCGATCCAGGGGGAGGGCGGCATCAACCTGCCGCCGGCCGGGTTCCTCGAAGGCTTGCGGGAGCTGTGCGACCAGCACGGCATCCTGCTCATCTTCGACGAGGTGCAGACCGGCATGGGCCGCACCGGCAAGTGGTTCGCCCACCACCACTGGAACGTCACGCCGGACATCGTGACGCTGGCCAAGTCGATCGCCGGCGGCATCGCCCTGGGCGGGCTGATCGCCCGGGACGAAGTGGCCGACAAGCTCCGCCCCGGCACCCACGCCGCCACCTTCGGCGGCAACCCGGTGGCGGCGCGGGCGGCCCTGGCCACCATCGAGACGTTCGACGCCGAGAACCTGCTGGCGCGGGCGTGCCAGATCGGCGAGCGGTTCCGGCGGCACTTCCTGGCCGTCCAGGAGAAGTGCCCGCTCGTCACCGAGGTGCGGGTGAAGGGTTGCATGATCGGTGTGGAACTGGCCGTCGAAGGCGGCCCGGTGGTGGCCGAGTGCCTGAAGCGGGGGCTGCTCATCAACGCCACGCACGGCACCGTGCTGCGGCTGCTGCCGGCCGTCAACCTGACGGACGACCTGATCGACCAGGGCTGCGGCGTCCTGTCCGAGGTGCTGCTGGCGCACGCGGCGTAACTCACGTCCCCTACCCCCGAGAGCCACAGGGACCATCGTCCCTGTGGCTCTCGCCCATCCGAGACCCGGCCCATGCGGCACCTGCTCACCGACCTCGACCTGTCGGCCGCCGACTACTCGCACCTGCTGGCCGCCGCCGCCCGGCTGAAGGCCGCCCGCAAGCAGGGCATCCCCTCGACCGCCTTGGCCGGCAAGGTGGTGGCCCTCGTGTTCGAGAAGCCGAGCCTCCGCACCCGGGTGAGCTTCGAGGCCGGCGTCGCCCAACTCGGCGGCCGGTCGCTGTTCCTGCCGGGTTCGGAAGTGGGCCTCGGCTGGCGGGAGACGCACGCCGACTTCGCCCGCACCGTCTGCCGCATGGTGGACGCCCTGGTGCTGCGGACCATGAGCCAGGAGACCATCGACAAGGTGGCCGCGGCGGCGACGGTGCCGGTCATCAACGCCCTGTCCGACCGCTGGCACCCGTGCCAGGCGCTCGCCGACCTGCTGACCGTGCACGAAGCCTTCGGCACCTGTGAGGGCAAGACGGTGGTGTTCGTCGGCGACGGCAACAACGTGGCCGCGTCGCTGGCCGTCGGCTGCCACCGGGTCGGGGCCAAGTTCGTGCTGGCCTGCCCGAAGGAGTACCAGTTCGACGCCCGCGCGCTCAAGGAGCTGGCCGCCGCCGGCGTGCCCGCCCCGGTTACGGTCCACGACCCGCGGGCGGCCGTGGCGACGGCCGACGTGATCTACACCGACGTGTGGACGAGCATGGGCCAGGAGGCCGAGCGGGACGAACGGCTGCGGCGGTTCGCCGCGTTCCAGGTGAACGCCGACCTACTGGCCGCCGCCCCGGCCCACGCGGTGGTGCTGCACTGCCTGCCGGCCCACCGCGGCGAGGAGATCACCGACGAGGTGCTGGACGGCCCGCGGAGCCGGGTGTTCGACCAGGCCGAGAACCGGCTGCATGTGCAGAAGGCGGTGCTGGGGTGGCTGCTAATTTCTTCACATTAAATTCTTAACGCTGCAAATCATGTGCTTGACTGGTTTTGCGGCAACTACACAACTCCGTCAACCCGAACGGCTACGCTTTGTAAAGACAACACTCCGATAGAAGGGGCGCAACAATGATCCGCCCCAGGGGTGTTCGATGCAAAGAAGTGAAGTGAACCTCGGCGGCGAGGGCGAGGAACCCGGCGTCCGCAACCAGCAGCCGGAGTGGGTGCCGACTGACCCGAGTTGGCGGTCCCAGCGGAATGAGCCGTGGCCGCAGTTCGCCGCCCGCGTGCCCGACGTGGACTACGTCCCGAACGACTTGTCGGCCTACCCGGCCGAGTCGTTCGATGTGGTTTACACCTGCAGTGTGCCCATCGACTGCCCGGGCGTCAGGGGCCGACCGGGGCTGAAAAGCTCCGACATCAAGCGTATCCTGAAATCGGGTGGTCGGTGGGTGAACACGGAACCCCTCGGGCAGGTGACGACATGGAACAAGCCGGTGTAGCCTTCCGCGAACTTCTCACCCACCGACCGGGCGAGGAGCCGGGCGACGCGCAACGGCGTGCGTCCCGTGAACTGCCGGGGTGTGTGGCCGAGTCACGGATGAACTGGTGGTCGCTCGGCGATCCGGTCCCGGGGGCCGGCCGGCGACTGCTGCTCGGCGTGTCGGTCTGGGCCGGATACGACCTGCGGCTGCTCGACCTGGTGGATGCCGCCCTCGCCGGCGCCCCTCCGGACGTGGCGGTGGACGTGTTCGACATGGCAGCCGCCTGCGAGCCGGACTGGTTCGAGCCGTACCTCCCCGGCATCGGCGACGTGTGCATCACCCCCGTCGTCGGACTCTGGGAGGACGGCCGACTGGTCGAGCGCGGTGCCGGATACGCGGCCCGCCGGATCGCCGCCGACCTGTTCGGGTTCGATCCGGAAGGACTCGTCTCACGCCCCTCCTTCACCGCCGCGTCTTAACCCATGCCCCGCCCCAACGGCCGCGCCGCCGCCGACCCCCGGCCCCTCCAGCTCAAGCGGAAGTACACCGGCTCCGCCCCCGGCAGCGTGCTGGTGAAGTGCGGTCGCACTACCGTGCTGTGTACCTGCTGCGTCGAGCCGACGGTGCCCGACTTCCTGGCCGGCAAGGGCACCGGCTGGCTGACCGCCGAGTACGCCATGCTGCCCGGCAGCACCGGCCGCCGCAAGCCCCGCGACAAGGCCGGCAAGATCGACGGCCGGGGCGTCGAAATCCAGCGGCTCATCGGCCGCAGCCTGCGGGCGGTGGTCGATCTGGCCCAGCTCGGCGAGCGGACCCTGTTCGTGGACTGCGACGTACTCGAAGCCGACGGCGGCACCCGCACGGCCGCCATCACCGGGGCGTTCGTGGCCGTGGTCGATGCCCTGGTGAGCGTCAAGTCGGCGCTGCCGGCCGGGGTGCGGGGGGTGCTCTCCGACAGCGTGGCGGCCATCAGCGCCGGCCTCGTCGGCGGCGAGGCCCGGCTGGACCTGGAGTACGTCGAGGACCGCGACGCCGAGGTGGACCTGAACCTGGTGATGACCGGCGGCGGCAAGCTGATCGAGGTGCAGGGCACGGGCGAGGAGGCGACGTATACCCGCGACCAGCTCGACGACCTGCTCGACCTCGGGCAAGCCGGCATCGCCGCCTGGACGGCGGTGCAGAAGGCGGCGCTCGGCAGACACTGGCCGGCCGGCTGACCGCTCCCGACAATCGCCCCATGAACGTCACGTTGCCCAAGTTCGCCGAGCCGTGCCCCATCCACGACGTGAAGTGGGTGCCGCTCAAGAAGTTCACCGACGGCCGCGGCTGGCTGACCGAGTTGTTCCGCACCGACCTCATCGCCCCGGCGTTCCGGCCGGAGATGGCCTACGTGTCGCAGACCGAGCCGGGGGTGAGCCGCGGCCCGCACGAGCACCACGACCAGGCCGACTACTTCTGCTTCTTCGGGCCGAGCACGTTCCGGGTGTACCTGTGGGACGCCCGGCCGGCCTCGCCGACGTTCAAGCAGAAGCAGGTGCGGGACGTGGGCGAGGGGGCGGCGTACGCGCTGCTCGTGCCGGCGGGGGTGGTGCACGCCTACAAGAATGTGGGGCCGGTGCCGGGGCTGGTGTTCAACGCGGCCAACCGCTTGTACGCCGGCTGGCTCAAGCAGGAGCCGGTGGACGAGGTCCGCCACGAGGCCGACGCGGGCAGCCCATATTCGCTGGACGACTGAGGCTCACCCCGCCGCCGCGAAGTCGCCCTTATCGCGGGCAAAGCGGAACCGCCGGGCCTGTGCCGCCACCCGCTGGTTCAGCCGGCCGACCTCATCCGCCGGGGCGGCACGCCAGCGCGGCTCACGATCTCGTGACCACAGCGCGGCGAGAGTCGGCCCGAGCGGCAAGTAGACCCAGTCACGCGGCTCGTGTTCTCGCAACACGCGGAGTGTTTCTGTACCGCTCAGCGCGCGGTCGCCGTTGCCCACCACGACCGGGTGATCACCTGTGACGAACGCCGGCCGAGCCGTCATCAGCAGCTCCAGGCACACGCCGGGGCTAGTCAACTGATCCTGCAATGCCCGGGTAATCGGCTCCAGTGCATGGGCGTAGAGCGCGCCACGCTCAGCCCGCCGCGTCTCCCACGGCGCAGGTGAATTCAGATCAGGCCCGGCGAGGTTATACTCCAAAAGGAGCGGGGCGACTCGGTGAGTATTAGCCGGGAACATGGCGGCAAGCTCGGGCAGCGCGGACGGGTCATGGAGAAACTCGACATACGTCTGCTGATCGCGCGGTTCCATCGGCGGCAGTGGGGGGCGGCCGGCTAGAAACGTGCGCAGCGCGTCGCCCGGCGCCAGGACGGCTTCACGCGGCACCGTGCGGGCCAGCAGGTTGGCGGCGATCCAGGCCAGACCCTGTTCTACGTTGTCGCTCACCGGCGTTCCTGGAGCGGCAGGGGTCGTCATAAGGTGCCTCGGCCCTGGTGCCAAAACTTCTACTTTCCGGTTGAAGTCAGCGGCCGAGTCGTCACGGTGTCCGTCGCTCTTACGAGCTGTAACCGCGAACCGCTCGACACAGCAATTGGCGACGTTACTGAGGCGGGGCGGGCCGGTGTGGACACCCTGCATCCAGACCTGATCGATGGGTGAGGCGAAGTTACGAAGATAAAACCGAGGTACGAGATGCTGTTGTACATTCGACTCGGCTATATCGGTCTCGGGCGGCAACGCGGCGAAAGGTCAGTTACCTCGTAGGTTATCGCACGCCGGTGTTTGGGTGAAGCTCGGTAGGTGGTGGGGAGTGTCTCAGCTTGGGGCGAGCGGAGGGCGTCAGCCCTGCGTGGCTGGGGGAGGTGCCGGCGGACCGCTTCCCACGGAGGGCTGACGCCCCCCGCTCGCCCCAAGCTGAGACACCCCCGACCGGGCCGCCTTCCAGGGCGTCATGCACCTGCGGGTGCGGGCCGGCACCGGGGTCGATCACTTCGAGAAGGTACTCCGCGGCCGGGTGCCCGCCCCGGCCGGTCACGACCGCCTCGACCCGGCCGCCGGCGACCGGCCGACGGCTGCCGACGCCCGTGTGGCCGGACTGGTGCCGCACTTCGCCGGCCGGCTCCAAGAAGTCGTCGCCGCCGACCCGGAAGTGGTCAAGTTCTGCCAGTTCTACCAGAGCCGGCTGGACGCCGCCCTCAAGGCCGCCGGCGGCGACGAGTACCGCCGGCGGAAGGTGGAGGGGGACTTCCGCCCGTACGTCCAGGCCGAGGTGCTGGGGCTGGACGGCGTCCAGTACGACAGCGGGACCATCGCGGTGACATTCCGGGCCGACGGGGTGGAGTACCGGCAGACACTGGCCGCCGTGCCGGCCACCGCCCAACTCCTGGCCGAGCCGCCGACGGCCCGGTGTGCCGTCACCGGCCAGACGTGGCCGGCGGCGTGTCTCGCCGACTGCGCGGCCACCGGCCGGCCGGCCCTGCGACACCGGCTGACGCGCACCACGGCGGGAAAGCTAGCACTGCCCGAGCAGGTGGTGACCTGCTCCCAGACGGGCGACGTGATCCTGCGAACCGAGGCGACCGTGTCGGCCGTGTCCGGGGCGGTCGTGCGGGCCGACCGGGCGGTGCGGTGCGAGCTGACCGGGGACGCGATTTTGCCGGCCGAGGCGGCGGAGTCGGCGGTCAGCGGCCGGCTCGCCCGCCGCGACCGGCTGGTGGCGTCCGCCGTGTCCGGCCGGCTCGGCTTCCCGGACGAGGCGGTGGTGTGCGAGGCGAGCGGCCGGGTCGTCCTCCGCGACGAGGCCGTGCGGTCGGCCGTCACCGGCGAGTGGTTCGCCGCCGACCGGCTGGAGCCGTCCGCCGCCTCCGGCGGTCGGGTGCCGCCTGGTACCGCTGCGGCAGGCGCTCGACGGCCGGACGGCGGCGGCGACGCCGGCCGAGCTGGCGGCGGTCCGCCGGGCGGCGGGGCTGGCCGCCGCGTCGGCCGCCTGGGTGGTGCGTTCGCCACACCCGGCGGGTGACCTGGCGGCGGTGTGCGGCGCGTGCCGGGGCTGGCTCGGCTTACACACCCGCTTCGACGGGGCGGTGATGCGTCTGACCGACGGGGCGGTGGTCGGGCGGGCGGTATCGGGCCGGCGGCGGGCCGGCATGTGGTTCCGGCGAACCGACTGACCGCTGCCCGCTCCGGGTCGAAAATCGGCGGCCGGGGGTGTATAGTGAAGTAGTTCGCACCCGTAGCTCAACTGGATAGAGCATCGGTCTTCGGCACCGAGGGTTGGGGGTTCAAATCCCTCCGGGTGTACTCCCCGCCGCGCGGCCGGTACGGCCGGCCGTCGCCAACTCGCTTCAGTCGGACACTCTTCCCGTCGTGCGGCTACGACGGCACGTCGTCAGCGGGCGGCCTGCGGCTAGTGACAGGAGCCGTTTCCTGCGGCTTCCGCGGCGCATCTGATCGGACACGATCCGCACAGACTACCCAATTTCGCAGGCCAAGTGTTGACACAGTTTGCCCAGGCCATAAGGCTTTACCTGACGCGCGACCCGTTCACGACTTCTTCTCATTCTCCAACCGGGGTCGTGGGGCGTCGGCGTGTGGCTTCATCCCGCGGCGGACTCGCATCCGCCGGCCCCCTGTACCCACTCAGGGCGGTGTTTTCAGGCGTCTGCTCCGACTCGTAGCGGCGGCGGCCGTCGGCCTGTTCGTCGCCGCCGGGGTGGCTCCGGCCCAGTCCACCTACACCTGGAACCTGGACGCCGCCGGCACCTGGGACACGACCACCGCCAACTGGCGGCTGGGCGCCCCGCCGGCCGGGGCCAACGTGGCCTACGCCAACGGGGCCAACACGGCCGTGTTCGGCCCGGTCCTCACGGCCAACCGCAGTATTGCGACGGTCACGGGCCTGCAAGTCGGGTCGCTCCAATTTTCCAACACCGGGCCGTTTCTGTACACCATCGGAACTGGGAGTACGAACGTCGCCCTGAGCAACGGGGCGGCGGACGCGGTGGTGGGCGTGTCCCGGGGGATCACCGGGCCGGTGACTTACGCCCCGGGCGGGGGGAACGTCCTGGCCAACGCCAACTATTCGTTCGTCAACAATCTGAATGTTACAAACAGCGGGGCATTCGGGACGGCCGGCTTCTCGGTCACGTCCACCCTGGCCGGCAGCGGGGCGTTCGGTATTACGGTGGGCGGGCAGGGGGGCACCGGGCTGACCGGCGCCTTGACCGGGTTCACCGGCGGCATCACGAAAACCGGGTCCGGCACCCTGAGTGTGACGAGCGGGTCGAACACGTACGGCGGGGCCGGGGCGGTGGTGGCGGTCAACGGCGGAGTGCTGGCGACGGGGTCCGGGGACGCCTCCCTGGGCAACGCCTTGAACAGTGTGAGCATCGCGGCCGGGGCAACGCTCCGGCCAAACGGTCTGACCACGGCTCGCGCGATTTCCATTGGTGGAAGCGGAGCTAACCCGAGCGGCATCGACCTGCCGTCGGCCACGACCACGGTTCTGACCGGCACCGGGGCCGCCGCCGGGCTGGTGGGCAGCGGCACGGCACGGGTGAGTGTCACCAACGGCACCGCGGCCGGCACCCTGTCGGTGGAAGGCGCGCAGACCGGGTTCACCGGCAGTTTGGTGGTCGGCACGCCGGGCCTGCAACTGGTCGGCAGCGTGGCCGCCCAGCCGATCTTCTCGACCACCGCCGGCGCCACGCTCCGGTTGCAGAACGCCGGCGCCCTGGCCAACGCCGCCGGGGTGACGCTGAACAACGGGGCCGGCCTGACCGTGGCCAACGGGACGACGGCCCCCGCCCAGAACCTGGCCGACCGTCTGAACAACACCGCCACGATCACCTCGCACAGCGGCCGGCTGGTGTTCACCGGGCCGGACGCGGTGGCCAGCGGGGAGACGCTCGGGGCGTTCACCGGCACCGGGTTCACGACCGTCACGGTCGGCTCGGCCACGACCAACGACGGGTTCCAGACCCTCAACCTCGGGCCGCTGACCCTGACCGACAAGGCCACGCTGTACGTCCGCGGGCCGGTCGGCGGGGCGGTCCCGTCGGCCACCGTCAGCAACCTGTTCGTGTCCGGCGGGCTGACGCCGTCGTTCGTGCCGGCCGGGGACGGGACGACCGGCCCGCTCACCGGCGCCGGCACGAGCACTCTGACGGGCGTCGTCCCATTCATCGGGGCCAGCACGAGCAACACGTCGACCGACCCGCGGACGTTCGCCACCTACGACGCCAACGGGTTGCGGGTGCTGCTCCAGACGGACGCCACCTTCTTCGCCCAGGTGGGGGCCGCCGGCGTCATGCCGGACTTCGCCAACATCCACGTCACGGGGTCGTCGCCGGCCAACATCACGGGGACGAAGGTCATCAACTCGCTGGCCGTGAGTTCCAGCATGACCCTGGGCGGCACCGGCACCCTGAAGATCAGCAGCGGGGCCATTGCCACCTTCAGCAGTTTCACGTTCAGCGGGCCGACCGTCGACTTCGGGGCGGCGACCGGCTACTTCCACTCCGGGTTCGCCATGACGGTGGCCGGCACCAGCACCCTGACCGGCAGCGGCGGGGTGGTGGCCGGGTCGCTCGGCACCTCCACCAGCTACCGGCTCAACTTCACCGGCACTAACCCCAACCCGTTCACTGGCGGGTTGTATGCCAACGGCAACGCGCAGGTGACGTTCCAACGGGACGACCAGCTCGGTGCCGGCGGCGGCAACTTGGTCCTCGGCGGCGGCCAGTTCCTGTTCGTGTCGGCCGGGACGGCTACCCTCGCCGGCCGGGCCGTGAGCGTGAACGCCTCCAACGGCACCTTCGGGACGAGTACGGCCGGGGCCGTGCTGGAACTGCCGGGGGTCATCAGCGGCCCCGGCCAGCTCCAGTTCGGCGGCGGCGTGTCGTCCACCCCCACCGGGGTGGTGTCGCTGACCGGCGGGGCCAACACCTACTCCGGCGGCACGGTGGTCAGCGCCGGCGTCCTGCGGTTCACCGCCGGCAACCAGCTCGGCACCGGCGGCGTGTTCCTGAACGGCGGCACCCTCCAGGCCGGTACGCTCGGCACCCCTGTCTCGCCGACCTTCACCGTCGCCCCGACGCTGGTGGCTTCCAGCACCCTGGACACGCCGGACGCCGGCACCACCGTCACCCTGAGCGGCGGGCTGGCGGGCAGCAGCGGCACTCTGGGCACCGCCCTGGGCACCCTGACCAAGTCCGGCCCCGGCACTCTGGCCGTCACCGGGCCGAGCACTTACGCCGGCGGGCTGACCGTGCAAAGCACCACCGCCGGCGGCACCGGCGGCACCGTCACCCTGAGCGGGGCCGGGGCGGCCCCGGACCTGGGGGCGGTGCAACTCCAGAGCGGCACCGTGCTGAACGTGGTCGACACCGGCGGCCCGCTCCAGCGGACCGGCCGGGCCACCAACCTGACTCTGACCAACGCCACCACCACGGCCGCCGCCGGCGGCTCGACGGTCAACCTGACGGCCGCCGCCGGCGGCGGCAGCCAGTTCCTGTTCGGCACCCTGACGGCCAGCGGCGGGCTGGCGGGCACCGCCAACACGAGCACCGTCAACCTGCTCGACGGGGGTAGCGGGGCCAACACGGTCACGTTTGTCAGCCTCACAGCGGTGGCCGCTAATAACACGCTAAATTTTGCCGGAACGACAAACTTCGGCATCGACTCGGGGCCGAGCAGCGGCACGCGGGTGTTCTTCCAGGTCGCCCCGACACTCACCAGCGGGGCGATCGCCAACGTCGGCTTCACCGGGTTCGGCGGCACCGGCCAGGCCACCTACGACAGCCAGCTCGGGGTGATCAAGCTGAATAACGTGAGCGGAAATCTGATCGACAACATCAACGCCCCGCTCACGCCGACTACGGCCGTGTTCACCACCACCGGGGCGACGGCGGCCGACCTCGGGGCCACCATCAAGTCGCTGACCATCAACGGGGCCGGCCACACCGTCACCCTGGTGCCCAACCTGTACGCCGCCCAGGCCGGCAACGCCAACGCCGCCACCGACACACTGGTGCTCACCGGCGGACTGACGAACAGTATTGCGACCAATACGATCACGTCAGCCGTGGCTAGTAAAATCCTGTTCACTACGAACGCCGGGGTGTCTAACGCCAACGACTTGACCATCGACACCCTGGTGTCGCTGACCGGGTCGAGCGGCATCACCAAGTCCGGGGCCGGGGCGCTGGTGGTGAACGGGCCGAACCAGCTCGGCGGGCTGTACACCGTGTCGGCCGGCGGGCTGACCCTGAACACCGGGGCGACCGTGACGGGCCTGGCCGGGGCGTCCGGCACGGCCACCGTCACGCTAGGGGCGAGCCAAACGCTCACACTCAGTGGGTCGGCCGGCGGCACGTATCTGGGCGTTCTGGCCGGGCCGGCGTCGGCGGCCGCGAACCTGGCCGCCGGGTTCACCGGCACCGAACTGCTGACCGCCGCCACCGCCACCCCGAACACGTTCGTCGGGTCGTACACGGTGAGCGGCGGCACCCTGGCCGTGGGCGGCACCGGGGCGCTCGGCACGGCCCTGGCGTTCCCGCCCAGTGTGACCGTGAACAGCGGTGGCACCTTCGCTTTTTCCAGCAGCGGCACCATCCCGGCGGGCGTGCTGACGGCGGTGAGCCTGACCGGCAGCGGGGCCGTCGGCCGCACCGGGGCGTTGGAGAACCTGCTCGGCACGAACACCTTTAGCGGGCCGGTGACGCTGACGGGGCCGGCCGCCGTCGCCGCCAGCGGCGGCACCCTCACCCTGGCCGGCGGGGTATCTGGCGCCAACACGAACCTAACAGTCAGCTTGACGAACGGCGGAGCCGTGACGATGACGGCGGCGGCCCTCAACCTGGGCACCGGCACCCTGAGCGTGACCGGCGGCGTCGGCGGCGGGGCGTTCGCCCTGCCCAACGCGGCGAACACGCTCGGCAGCACGACCGTCACCGGCACCGGAGGGAGTGCAACAACGATCACAATGACGGCCGACAATAACCTCGGAGCCACAACTAACGCGTTCACGCTGGACGCCGGCACCCTGCGGTACGGGGCGGCCACCTTCGCGTTCGACTCGAACCGGCCGGTGAGCATGACGGCCAACGGCGGGACGATCGACGGAATCGGGTTTGCGGCCAACTTGGCCAGCGGGTTCAGCGGAGCTGGTAGCCTGTCGTTCAGCGACTCGGCTACCACGGCCGGGGTGCTAACCCTGACGGCCACGCAAACGTACACGGGATCGACCCAAATTATCCGTGGTAACGTCAAGCTGTCAGCGAATAACCAGCTCCCGAACACCCCGCTAGTGTTCGGGGCCACCGGCGGCAACATCGGCCACCAGTTGCAATTGAACGGGTTCAACCAGGCGGTGCCGAGCATCACCTTCCGTGCCCCGAGTTCGTCCCTCACGGCCATCGACGTGGGGGCCGGGACGTTGACGGTGAACGGGCCGATCAGCCTGGTGGACAACACGGGCGCCGCCGGGAACGCGTTGACCGTCACAATCACCGGGGCGGGTGCGATCGACCTGGGTGGGGCTGTGAGGGTGATTACCGTGGCCGGGCAGAACAACACTGACAGCCCCGGCGACCTGCGGATCAACACGCTGGTGACTAACGGTGGGATCAGCTTCACCGGGAACCCGAGCAGCACCAACGCGGCGGTGACGGGCATGACCCTTGGCGGCACGGCCCCCAACTCCTACGCTCTGGGCACAACAGTGAACGCCGGCGAACTGACGTCGCTCAGTACCACGACAATTGGGACCGGCCCACTCCAGATCAATACAACTGGGGCGGTGGCTAGTACTGCCGTTCTGAATGCAGCTCAGACGATCAGCGGGCTGTCTACCGGCACCCTCGGCACCGGAGCGGCAACGCTCACCCTGACCGGGGCGACGAGCATTCTGACGGTCAGTCAGGCGACGAATTCGACCTTCGCCGGGGTCATTTCCGGCACGGGCGGGTTGGCCAAGACGGGCACCGGCACACTGACCCTGTCCGGGGCCAACACCTACACGGGGGCGACCACTGTCGGCGGCGGCACCCTGCGGGTGAACGGCAGCCTCGCGGCCGGGTCGGCCGTGGCGGTGGCCAGCGGGGCGACCCTCGGCGGCACCGGCACGGTGGGCGGCACGGTCGCGCTGGCCGGCGGCAGCGTGCTGGCCCCCGGGGCCAGCGTCGGCACACTGACTTCGGCCGCCAACGTCACCCTGACCGGGGCGGCCAACCCCAGCCCGACGGTCTGGCAGGTGGAGTTGAACGGCATTTCGAGCGGCGGCGGCAACGCCCTTGCCACCCCGGACACGACTAAGAAACTCTAACTTTACCGGAGGAGGCGGAGCCAGCAGAGGCGAATGCAGGCGAGGGTGAGGACGCCCTGGTGGATGTCCGCCCGCTTCTCGT
>JAYVUZ010000289.1:0-10292 GCA_043787415.1 Fimbriiglobus sp.
CGCCTGCGGGCGGGGTACGAGTACCTGCCGGAGACGAGCGAGGCCGTGATCCAGGCCGCCATGACCGACCTCATGCTCCGCCGGTGGCAACCCGTCCGACAGTTTCAAGACACCCTGTCAGAACAGGGTTCGCACGACGGCCGGCACGGCGGCCGACGGGTCGGCGTCGGCCGGCACCAGGGCGGCGAGGGCAGCCTCCCCGCGGCGGGTCAGGGCGTCCCGGACCCCGGCCGGCGTGCCGTCGCCGCCCACCGCCCGGCCCAGCGGCTGGAGGAACGCCGCGTCGCCGTCGCCGTCGGTCACGCCGGTGAGCAGGGCCAGTCGCCGCAGGCCGGTCGCGGCGGCCACCGCCGCCGGGTCGAGCCGGGCCGCGTCCAGGGTGTCGGCGTCCCGCCGGACGGTGAGCAGCAGGTGATCCCCCACCCCTGCCCCGGCCCGCTCGGCGACCGCTCGCAGCGAGCCGGCCGACGGGCCGGTGACGGACGCCGCCGGCCAACTCATGCCGACCGGCCCGCCGGCCGTCGTCAGGGTGCGCCGCCCGCCCGGGGCCAACCCCAGCCACCCGGCGACGGCCGCCGGCAGTTGCCGGCCGCTGCCCCGCAGGATGTCGGCGGTCACCTCGACCCGCCAGGCCAGAACGTCCGGGCCGAGTAAGTAGCAGCCGGCCGCGGCCGTCACCAGGGGGACGACCGGGGGCGGGTCGGCCGGGGTGCGGCGGCGGAGGGTGGGGCCGTCCAGAACGAACAGCGGGGTGGTGGCGGACAGCCGGACCGACGCCTCCCGCAGGTCGAACCGGGCGGTGACGGCGGCCACCACTTCGTCCAGCAGGGCGGCCCCGCCCCGGCCGTCCAGTTCGCGGCCGATCTCGTCGGCGGTGGTCGAGTACTCGGCCAGCCTCCAGGCCCGCAGCCCGACCCGGCTGACGCCGGCCCGCACCACCCGGTCGTCCTCGTACAGGCGGGCGCGGGTGGCCTTCACGTCGTGCCCCCCGCCGATGGCCGCCACCAGCACGTCCGGGGTGGCCGGCTCACCCCACGCGGCCAGCAGCCGGACGGCCTTATCGGTCACGGTGCCGGTCCACCGCAGCCAGTGCCCGCCGACCTGTCGCACCCGCCCGACCCCATCCAGCCAGGCGGGGTGGACGGGCGGTCGCAGGCCGGCCGCAGCCAGGCCGTCGCGCACCCGGGCCACGTCCACCCGGCCGTCCGGGTCGGTGTGGGCGTCGGCCAGGTCCGAGCCGGGCGGGTCGGCCGACCGGAGCCAGCCGGCGTCCCGGGTGTACGGCCCGGCCAGCCAGAGCAGCAGGTCGCGCGCCCGCCCGCGGTCGGCCTCGGGCACGTCCCGGGTGACGTGCCCGACCGTCGCCGCCAAGTGGTCCGAGCCGTCGGGGGCGGCCGTGCCGAGGTGGGTCGCCAGGGCGTGTGCCCGCCAGGCGACGGGGGCGAACCGGGGCGTGTCCACGGCCGCCCGCACCCGCCCCTCGGCCTTCCCCTCGATCTGCCGCACCCGCTCGCGGGTGATGCCGAACTCGACCCCCAGGTCGTCCAGGGTCCGCGGTCGGTCGAGTGCGATGCGGCCACCGAAGATGACCTGCGACCGCGGGGCCAGTACGCCGTACAGGTCGTCGGCCAGCACCCCGAGCGGGGCGGCCCGGCCGGCACCGGGCAGGAAATCGTCCAGCCGGGCCGCCAGGACGGCGGCGATGTCCGCCGGCGGCCGCCCGGCCGCCAGGGCGGCCAGCAGGTCGGCCACAGTGCCCGCCCCCGCCTCGGCCGCCGCCCACTGGACCAGCCGCCGGGCGAGTGGCGGCCCGGCGGGCGGGCGGGCCGGTACAGACGGCAGGAAAGCGGTCGGGGTTGGCAACCGGATTGGCAGCGGCCCGCGGGCGGCGGCCGTCGTCGCCACGCCGGCGGCGACGGCCAGGAACGGCCGCAAGCTGCCCTCGCCGAACCCACAGGTCTCGAGTAGGTCGGCCGGGGTCTGGTCGAGCACGTCGCCCCACCGGGCGGCGCCCAGCCGGGCCAGGGCGGTCGCCACCCGAACGGGCAGGTCGGCCGTCGGGATCGGCTCGTCCCGGGCCAGCCACAGGCCGGGCAGGCTGGCCCCGAGGCAGGTGGTCGGCTGGAGCAGGAGGCGGTCGGCCTCGGCGAACGGCGGGGGGTCGTCCGACACGGCGGCCAGCGGGCGGTGGCCCGCCCCCTGGGGGCGTTGGGGTCAGTCCGCCGAGTGTACCCGCCCCGGGCCGGCGGGGCCACGGAAAACACGGCCGGCGGCCGGCCGGCCGGCATTTTCCGCCCGACCACCGGCGACAGGGGTGGTGTCCGTCCGATACACTCCCCATGATGTTGCCGCCGCTCACCTTCCGGCCGCTGTTCAAGTCCATGCTCTGGGGCGGTCGCCGGCTGCCCGAGTTCGTGGGCCACGCCGTGCCGCACGCCGACCCCGTCGGCGAGGCGTGGGTGCTGTCCGACGTGGACGGGTCCGAGAGCGTGGTGGCCACCGGGCCGCACGCCGGCCGGACGCTGCGACAACTGACGGCCGAGTTCCCCCGCGAGCTGTTCGGCGACCGCCCGCCGGCCGACGGCCGGTTCCCCCTGCTGCTCAAGTTCATCGACGCCCGCCAGCCGCTGTCGGTGCAGGTCCACCCGTGCGACGTGAAGGCGGTCGCCCTGGCCGGTGCCGACCAGCGGGGCAAGACCGAGGCGTGGGTGGTGCTCGACCGCGACCCGGCCACCAGCCGCATCTTCGCCGGCTTCCGGGACGACGTGACGGCCGGCGACTTCCGCCAGGCGCTGGCCGCCGGCACCGCCGCCGACTGCCTGCACAGCTTCACCCCCGAGCCGGGCGACTGCGTGTTCCTGACCGCCGGCACCGTCCACGCCATCGGCGCCGACCTGCTCATCTTCGAGGTGCAGCAGACGTCGGACATCACCTACCGGCTGTTCGACTGGGACCGGGTGGACGCCAAGACCGGCCGGGGCCGCGAGCTGCACCTGGACCACGGCCTGCACTGTAGCGACTTCGCCGCCGGGCCACGGCACCCGGTCCGGCCGGAGTCGGCTGGCCGGCAGGAGCTGGCCGCGTGCGAGTACTTCGACCTGCACCGGCACCGCGACGACCAGCCGATGCGAGTGGGGGTTGAGGGGTCGTGCCGGGCGGTAGTGTGTGTCGAGGGGACGGGGGAAGTGGCGTGGGCCGGCGGGCGGGTGCCGCTGGCAAGCGGCGGCGTGGTGCTGCTGCCGGCCAGCGTCGGGGCGGCGACGTTCCACCCGCACGGCGCGGCGACGCTGCTGGAGTGCGGGTTTTAGACCGTAGGGTGGTGCCGAGTCTTCGAGGCCCACCGTCGGACGGCTGGCGACGCACGGTGGGCCTCGAAGACTCGGCACCACCCTACAACGGACCGTATGCTCATCGACCTGAACGCCGACCTGGGGGAAGGGGCCGGGTTCGACGCCGAACTGCTCCAGATCGTCACCACGGCGAACGTCTGCGGCGGCGGCCACGCCGGCGGTCCGGACGCCATCCGGGCCACCCTGCTGGCGGCGAAGCTGGCCGGCGTGCAGGTCGGCGCCCACCCCGGCTACCCGGACCGCGAGCCGTTCGGCCGCCGCGAGCTGCCGTACGCCCCGGACCAGGTGTTCAACCTGTGCAGCTACCAGGTCGGGGCCGTCAACGGGCTGGCCCGGGCGGTCGGGCTGCACCTCGTGCATGTGAAGCCGCACGGCGGGCTGTACCACCAGGCGTGCCGGGAGGTCGGCTTCGCCAAGCCGGTGGCGGCGGCGGCGTTCGTGGCCGGGGTGTCGCTCGTGGGGCTTCCGGACTGTGCCCTGAGCAAAGCGGCGGCGGCGCTCGGCCTGCCGTACTTCGCCGAGGGGTTCGCCGACCGCCGCCACCGGCCGGACGGGACACTGGTGCCGCGGACCGCGCCGGACGCCTTCCTCCACGACCCGGCGGACGCCGTCGAGCAGGTGAAGCGGCTGATCGACCGCGGGGTGCGGACGGTGTGCGTCCACGGCGACAACCCGGACGCGGTGCGGTTCGCCACCGCCGTGCGGGCCGGGCTGGAAGCCGCCGGGTGCCGCATCCAAGCCTTCGGATGAGCCTGACCGTCCTCACGCCCGGGTTGTGTTCGCTGCTGGTGGACGCCGGCCGGCCGTCGCACCGCTCGCTGGGGGTGCCGGTCGGCGGGGCCGCGGACCGGGCCGCCTGGATGCTCGGCAACGCCCTCGTCGGCAACCCGCCGGACGCGCTCGCCCTGGAAGTGACGCTGCTCGGCCCCAGCCTCCGCGTCGAACATCCGACGGTCGCGGTGGTGCAGGGCGCGGCGTTCGAGCCGAAGGTGAACGGCGTGCCGGTGACGCCGGGTTACACCTTCGCCCTACACGCCGACGACGTGCTGACGGTCGGCGGCACCCCGACCGGGGCACGCGGTTACCTGTGCGTCGCCGGCGGGTTCGACGGGCCGACCGTCCTCGGCAGCCGCAGTGGCCTCGCGCCGCTCATCGCCGGCGACACCCTGCCCTGCCCCGCCGCGACCGGGCCGGTCGGCCGCTCGCTGCCGCCCACCACCGACCCGACCACCCTGGGCGCCCTCGACGGCCGGCAGGCGGACTGGTTCGCCGCCGGCTTCTTCGAGCGAGTCTACACCGTCGCCCCGGCCAGCGACCGCATGGGGGTGCGGCTGCTCGGCGAGCCGCTGACCCGCCGGCCCCAGTCGAGCAAGTGGGAACTGGTCAGTGAGCCGGTGGCCCCCGGGGCGGTGCAGGTGACGAACGACGGCCGGCCGGTGGTGCTGGGGGCCGACGGCCAGACCATCGGCGGCTACCCGAAGGTGGCCTACGTGGTGCGGGCCGACCTGGACACGGTGGCACAGCTACGGCCCGGCCGACAGGTGCGGTTCCGCCGGGTGACATTGGACGAAGCCGACCGGCTGGCGAAGGAGCGGGCCGAGCGACTGCGGCGGTGGCTGGTGCGGCTGGCCGTGACGGCACGTTGAAACGTGCCCGACGGTTTCCCCTTGCCTCGCCTTGCACGCCGGGTTACGCTCCGTCCCACACATTCGCCAAGGAGGGCGGGCCATGTGGGGCTGGGCGTGCGGCGGGGCGGTCACGGCCGCGGCGGTCGGGTTCGTGCTGGCCGGCGGGCGGACCTGCCACTGCGGCCCGTGCGTGGGCCAGGCCGACGGCCGCATCGTCACCCCGCCGCCGGCCCCGCCGGCGGTAGTGCTCCGGTTCGACGAGCCGCCGCTGGCCCGCCGGCCGGCCCCCGCCCCGGGTGTGGTGCAGGCGTCCTTCACCGCGCCGGCCAACCGCTACTCGGCGCCGGGCGACCCGTTCTGAGCCGAAGGCCCGTATGTCCCTCCTCGGTCGGCTGCGGCTGTGGCACCAGTTCGCGGCCGTCGGGCTGCTGGCGTCCGGGCTGCCCCTCTGGCTGACCGCCCGAACGTTCTTGGCCGACGGCAGCCGCATCCTCCGCGACCACGAGGTGATCGACCTGGCCGACGAGGCCAACCTGCGGGTGGCGGACGTCCGGGAAGACCTGCGGGCGGTCGTCCGGTGGGTGGCGGTGGCCGCCCGCTCGCCGGACGCCGGCGACCGCCTGGGGCCGCTCCTGGCCGACTGGCAGCGGCACCGCTGGACCCCCGGCACCCCGGCCGACGACATGGCCCGGCTCCGCCGCCGCTACCTGGCCGACGCCCTGGTGGGGGTGGCCACGGTGCGGGCGGACACCGGGGAGCCGACCGCCGGCCGGCCGGCCGCCCCGTCCGCCGCCGGCCGGACGGCCCTGGCCGAGCTGGTCGAGCGGGTGAGCCGGCCGGACGCCTGCTACGTCAGCGACGTGCATCCGGACGCCGACGGCCGGCTGCTGGTGGCCGTCGGCCGGGTGTGCCAGTGGGCGGACACCCGGCCGGTGGAGGTGCTGGCCGTCGTCCTCGACCTGGCCGCTTACCTGGACGCCCGCGGCCGGGTGGACGCCCGCCACCTGTACCTGCTGGCCGGCACCGACGGCCGGCTGCTGTACCACCCGCACCGGCGGCTGCTCGGCGAGCCGCTGGCCGCCGCCGGCTGGGACACCACCGGGCCGGAGCCGGCCGCCGCCCTGGACACGACCCCCGCCAGCCTGGACGAGCGGCTGGCCCGGCTGACCGAGGCCGGCGGCGCCCGCCTCACCCCCCGCCCGGCCGTCGCCTTCGCCTCGCCCGACGGCAGCCCGTTCCCCACCCTGCGGTTCCGGTTCCTCAAGGGGTACCTGCCGGACGGGGTGGAGTTCGGCCCGCGGTTCGGCCCGGCCGCCGTGGACAAGCTGGCCGGGCTGACGGCCGTGCTCGGCGGGTTCACCGACGGGCTGCGGGTGCGGATCGCCGACCCCGGCCTCCGCAGCCGCTACCTGGAGGTGGCCGCCGACGACCCGGCCACGCTGGCCGCCGTGCGGGCGGCGGTGGACGGCTGGTGGGCCGGCAGCGGCGGCGGCGGTCGCATCGGCTGGACGCCGCCGCTCGACTGCCACACGTTCTACGGCCAGATCGTGCCGCTGCGGATCGACCCGGCCGACACCGCCGAGCCGGTGCGGCTGGTGGTGGCGGCCGCCGACGAGGAGCTGACCGAGGACATCGCCGACCGCTTCCGCGAGATCGTCGTCGGCCGGGTGCTGCCCACCCTGGCGGCGGCGGTGGCCGGCACCGGGCTGCTGGTGTGGGCGCTCACCCGCAGCCTGCGGGGGCTGGCCGCCGCCGCCGAGTCGCTGTCCGCCCGGCCGGACCCGACCAGCCCGCTGCCGGGCACCGGCGAGCACCCGCCGGCCGAGGCCGAGCCGCCGCCCCGGCTGGTCGCCGGCGGCAGCCTGGAGGTGACACAACTGACGGCCAGCCTGACCGCCCTGTACGAGCGGCTGCGGCAGGCCAACGACACCCTGGACGCGCGGGTGAAGGTCCGCACGGCCGAACTGGCGGAGGCCAACGGCAAGCTGGAGGCGGCGGTCGAGGAGGCCCGCACGGCGGCCCGCGCCAAGGACGCCTTTCTGGCCAACATGAGCCACGAGCTGCGGAACCCGCTGCACATCATCCTCGGGTTCGCCGACGAGCTGCGGGACGTGGTCGAGGAGACCGGCCGGCCCGACCTGTCGCCCGACCTGGACAAGATCCGCAAGGCCGGCAAGCACCTGCTGCAACTCATCAACGACATCCTCGACCTGGCCAAGATCGAAGCCGGCAAGATGGACCTGACGCTGGCCCCGGTGCCGGTGCGGGCCGTCCTGAACGAGGTGCGGGCGCTGGTCGAGCCGCTGGCCGCGGTGAACAAGAACCGGCTGCTGGTGGACGCCCCGCCCGGCCTCGGCCGCATCACCACCGACGACAAGCGGCTCAAGCAAATCCTCCTCAACCTGCTCTCGAACGCCTTCAAGTTCACCGACGCCGGGGTGGTGACGCTGAGCGCCCGGCGGGTGGTGGACGGCCCCAATCAGTGGGTGCGGCTGGCCGTCCGGGACACCGGCAAGGGGCTGACGCCGGCGCAGGTCGGCCGGCTGTTCGAGCGGTTCTACCAGGCCGACGACAGCACCACCCGCAAGCAGGGCGGCACCGGCCTGGGGCTGAGCATCTGCCAGGCACTCGCCGAGCGGCTGGGGGCCAAGCCGATCAGCGTCACCAGCCGGCCGGGGGTGGGGTCCGAGTTCGTGCTGCTGCTGCCGGCCGACCCGGCGGCCGCCCCGTCCCGCCGCAGCGGCCAGCTCAGCCTGCCCGTGCCGGTGGCCGACCAGAGTTTCTACGTGGACAGCACCCGCACCGTGCTGGTGATCGACGACGACCCGCAGGTGCGGGAGCTGATGGAGCGGTTCCTCACCCGCGAGGGGTTCAGCGTGCGGACCGCCGGCAACGCGGCCGACGGCCTCAAGCTGGCCCGCCTGTTGCGGCCGGCGTGCGTGACGCTGGACGTGATGATGCCCGGCACCGACGGCTGGCAGGTGCTCGCCGACCTGAAGTCGCACGCCGCCACGGCCGACATCCCGGTGGTCATGCTGACCATCGCCGACGACCGCACCCGGGGGTTCGCCCTGGGCGCGGCCGACTACCTGACCAAGCCCATCGACTGGCCGCGGCTGGCCACCCTGCTGCGGCGGTACCAGACCCCGGGGGCGGACCGGCCGGTGCTGGTGGTGGACGACGACCCGGAGTGCCGGGAGCTGGTCCGCCGGCAGTTGGAGGGCGAGGGCTGGCGGGTCTCGGAAGCCGCCGACGGCGGGGCCGGGCTGGCCGCCGCCGCCGCCGACCCGCCGGTGGTGGTGCTGCTCGACCTGATGATGCCGGGGGTGGACGGGTTCGGCTTCCTGGACGAGCTGCCGCGGCGGCTGCCGCACCCGCCGCCGGTGGTGGTGCTGACGGCCAAAGACCTGACCGCCGCCGACCACGACCGGCTGACCGGCCGGGTGTCGAGTATCTTGGCCAAAGGCGACCTGAGCCACCTGGACGAGCTGCTCGCCCGGGTGCGGGCGGTGGCCGGCCGGCCGGCGGGGGGCGGGTGATGCCAACCGTGCTGCTGGTGGACGACGAGCCGGACAACGTCGAGCTGCTCACCCGCCGGCTGGCGCGGAAGGGGTTCACGGTGGTCGGCGCGCACTCGGCCGCCGAGGCGCAGGCGCTGGCCGTGAGTGCCCGGCCGGACGTGGTGCTGATGGACCTGAAGATGCCGGGGGTGGACGGGTTCGAGGCCATCCGCCGCTTGAAAGCCGACCCGCTCACGGCACACCTGCCGGTCATCGCACTGACGGCCCACGCGCTGCAAGAGGACCGCGACCGGGCGCTGGCCGCCGGGGCCATCGACTACGAAAGCAAGCCGGTGGAACTCGACCGGCTGGTGGGCAAAATCCTGGCACTGCTCGCGGCGGGATAGTCGGCCACACGCGCCGCGGGCGGCCCCCCGACTCTGCCGATCTTACCGGCGACGCCGAACTTGCCGGGGGCGCCGGGAATGCCGCTTCTTCGCCGACTGCTGCCGCTCGCGGCGCTCGCCGCCTTCGGCTGCACGCCGGAGCGGGCCATCCGGCCGGCCCCGCCCAGCCCGCCGCACCTGCCGGCGCTGCCCCGGACGCTGGCCGTGCCGGACGTCAGCCACATCCCGGACGAGTTGCCGGCCGTCACCCCGCCGACGGGCGACTACCTGCACCTGACGGCCGAGCAGTGCCGGCAAGCTGCCTGCCAGCACGCCCCCGGGGCGGACGCCGTCATCAACGCCGCCCGGGACGACGACCGGGCCTACGTGTGCGACAGCGGCAGCCGGGCCGAGACCGGCCGGCTGCGGCGGGTGCTGGCCCGGCGGCTGTCGCAAGAAGTCCGCAACCGCTCGTGCGGGGCCGCCCTCGACCTGTACTACCGCCTGCTCGAAGCCGAGCTGCTCACCGAACTCCTCGGCGCCACGTCGGCAGAACTCGACGGCCTGGTGCGGACGGCCGAGGGGTTCCGCGACCGCGGCTTCGCCGACGGGGCCGAGCTGGCTCGCCTTCGCAAACAGCAGGCGGACACCCGCACCGATCTGCTGCGGGTGCGCCACGGCGCCCGCCGGCTCAACGGCGAACTGAAGGTGCTGGTCGGGTTGGGCGGCACCCCCGGCACCCTGCTGCCGACGGACCGCGTGACGGTGGTCCGCGACCGCCTCGACCCGGACGCCGCCGTGCAACACGGGCTGGCCAACCGCCCGGACCTGGTCGGCCTGCGGGAACTCGACGCCAACCTCGGGCCGAAGACGGTGGAGGCCGTCCGCCACGCCGTGCTGGCGCTCAACCCGGCCACGCTGCCGGTGACGGCGGCGGCGTACAAGGTGCCGCTCGGCGTCGCCCACTTCCTGCCCCGGCTGCTGACCGGCGACATCCTCGCCTACCGCGACCTGCTGCACGGGGCCATCGCCCGGCGGGAGGCGGACGCCGACAAGGAGGTTCGCGCCGCCGTGGACGAGTGGACGGTGCAGCAAGACCTGGTGGCGGTGGCCAAGCGGCGGGCGGCGGCCGAGCGGCAGCGGTTCGCCGAACTCACGGGCAAGCGGGCCGGCGGGGCGGCCGTCGAGGCCGAGTACCACGCCGCCCGGCTGGCCGCCCTCCAGGCGGACGCCGAGCTGATCCGCGAGGCCGTCAAGTGGAAGCGGGCGGACGTGGCCGCCCGGCTGGCGATGGGCGTGCTGTGCGGGGCCGACGACGTGCCGCGGTGTGAATAAGTGCAGAGTGCAGAGTGCAGAGTGCAGAGTGCAGAGTGCAGAGTGCAGAGTGCAGAGTGCAGAGTGCAGAGTGCAGAGTGCAGAGTGCAGAGT
>JAYVUZ010000290.1:0-4496 GCA_043787415.1 Fimbriiglobus sp.
CCACGGCGACCTGTATGCCGCCGCCGAGGCGGCCGGGCTGGAAGTCGAAAAGTGACGCGCTCGTAGGGTGGTGCCGAGTCTTCGAGGCTCACCGCACTACCTCGCGCCTTCTGGGGTGGGCCTCGAAGACTCGGCACCACCCTACGAGCGCGTCACTTTTCGACTTCCAGCCCGGCCGCCTCGGCGGCGGCATACAGGTCGCCGTGGGACTTGATGACGACGGCGACGGCCTCGACCACGTCCCCGCCCAGACTACGGCCGCGGTTCGGGTCGCTCTTAAACAGCCCGGCCAGGGCATCAGTGAATTCGGTGTCGGTGTACGCATCCGGCAGCCGGGCGACGGCCGCCTGGAGGCTCTGCCACGACCGCCAGTGCTTCTTCCAGGCGGTCTTGAACTCGACCGGGGCCGGCCCCAGGTCGTGCCCTTTCATGGTGGTGGCCAGGTCGCCGCACAGCCGCTTGATGTCGCTCGGCTGGGCCTCCGCCTTGAGGGCGTCGTTCAGCTCTTTGGCCTTGGCCTTGTGCACGTCTAGGGCGGCGTGAACGGCCTCCTGTTCCGGGGTGCCGTCGGCCCGCTTCTGGGCGGCCTTGTTGGGCAGCAGGGATTCGAGCGTCCGCTTGGGCGGCGGGCCGGACCGGGTGGGGTTGAAGCCGTACCCGCAGCCGACGGCCGCGAGCAGGGGGAGCAGGGGGAGCAGGCGGCACATGACCGGGCCTCGGAGCGGGGCGAGGGCGGAGTCTTAGGAGTAGCTTAGAACACGATCCGCAGTCGCGCCGGCCGGTACATTTCCTGCATGGCCCGTTTGCTGGTCGTGGGACTACTGCTCGCCTTGCTCGCCCCGGGGCTGCTGCCGGTCGGCCAGGCTGTCGCCGTCCCGCCGCCGGCGGCTGAACTCGGTCGCCTCCTCCCGCTCGCCGGCAACACCTTCGCCCTGGCCACCCTCGCCGCGCTCATCGCCGTGCCGGCCGGCGCCCTGGCGGCACTCGCCCTGGAACGCTCGCCGGTGCCCGGCCGGCAATTTCTGCGGGCGGCGGTGGTGGTCGCCCTCGTCACCCCGCTGCCGGTGTGGGCGGTCGGCTGGCAGGCAGTGCTGGGCGGCTGGCTCCCTAGCTTGTCGCCGCCGGGCGAGGTGGCCTGGCGACCCTGGACGACGGGTCTGCTGCCGGCGGCCTGGATGCACGGCACCGCCGGCCTGCCGTGGGTGGTGTGGATCGTGTCTGCGGCCCTGCGGACCACCGACCCGGGGTTGGAAGAAGACGCTGCACTGGCCGGCGGACCGGCGGCGGTGTGGCGGCGGGTGCTGCTGCCGCGGGCGCTCCCAGCCGCCGCCCTGGCGGCAGGCTGGGTGGCAATCCAAGCGGCCGGCGAAATCGTGGTGACGGACGCCCTTCAGGTCCGCACGTTTGCCGAGGAGCCGTACACCCGGTTCGTCATGGGCGGCGACGGCCTGGCGGCGGCCGTCGCGGTGAGCGTCCCGCCGTGGCTGCTGACCGCGGCCGTCGGCGGGCTACTACTGGCCAGAGGGCTGCGGCGGTTTGGCCACCCGCCCGCCGAAGTCGTTTTGCGGCCCTCACGCTCCGCGTGCGGTTCGCCGCACGCGGAGCGTGAGGGCCACTATCTCGCCGCCGTCGGACTGTGGCTCGGGTTCCTGCTCACTGCCGGCCTGCCGCTGCTCGCCCTCGCCCTACGATGCCGCCCGCCGTCGAAACTGCTGGACGTATTGGCCGCCGACGGCCCGACCCTGCTGGTCAGCCTGGGGGCGGCCGGGCTGGCCGGGCTGGTCGCCGCTGGGCTGGCGTGGCCGGCGTGCGTGCTGGCCCGCGACTCCCGATGGTTCGCCCGGCTGCTGTTCGTGGCCTGCGTGCTGCTCGCGGTCGCCCCGGGGCCGGTCGTCGGGTTCGGGCTGAAAGAACTCATCCGTCACCTGCTCGTCGCCGAGGAGTGGCTGATCGGCCGGCCGGACTTCCCGCCGTTGGCAAGCCTGCTGTACGACCAGCCGTCGCCGCTACCGGGGGCGTGGGCGGCGGCCGTGCGGCTGTTCCCCGTCGCGGTGGCGATACTGTGGCCGGCAGTGCGGGCAGTGCCGGACGGACTGCTGGACGCGGTCGCACTCGACGGCACTGGCCGCTGGCGGCTGGTGTTCGCCCCGCTCACCGGGCCGGCGTTCGTACGGGCCGGGCTGGCGGCGGCGGCATTGGCTCTGGGCGAGGTGTCGGCGGGCAAGGTAGTCCAGCCGCCGGCCGCCCCGGCGTTCGTGCTACGGGTGTTCGACCAAATGCACTACGGCACCGACTCGACAGTGGCAGCCCTCTGCCTGCTCCAGATCGCGGCCGGCGCCGGCATCGGCCTGCTGCTCGTTCGGCCGACGGGTAAATTGCCCGGATGACTCCGCCGCAACCAGAACTGCTCGCAACGGCCGGTGACTGGCAGGCGCGCCGCGACGCCGCCGCCAACGGGGCGGATGCTATCGGCACCGACGTGCCGGTGGGAGTGTTCGTCCACGGCGCCCTGTGCGTGGCGTACAGCGGACAGTGCCTGCCCAGCGAGGTGCTCGGCGGTCGCTCTGCCAACCGCGGCCCGTGTGCCCAGTGCTGACCCTGCCCTACGAACCGATCGTGGACGACGGGAGCCGCGACCTCGGCGACCGGGCCTACCTGCTCAGCCCGCAAGTCCTGGCCGCCCACGACCACATCAGCCAACTGATGGCCGCCGGCGTGGTCAGCTTCAAGATCGAGGGCCGGCTGAAGGGCGGGCCGTACGTGACGGCCATCACCCGGACGTACCACAACGCACTCGACGCCGCCACCGCCGGCCGATCCTTCGCCCTGGCGTCCCGTGAGAAGCTCGACCTGGCCCAGACGTTCAGCCGCAGGCTGACCCCGGGTTCCTCAACGGGGTGAACCGTCAGATGCTGGTGCGGGGCCGCACGCCCAAGAGCCGTGGCGCGCGGGTCGGCCCAGGTGACGATGGTCGGCCCAAAGTCGCGTCCTGCTGGCGCCGGACGCGCCCACAGACGAGGTGAAGCCCGGCGATGGCGTGGTATTCGACATCGGCGGGCCGGACGAGCAGGAACCCGGCGGCCAGGTGTAGCGGGTGAAGCAGTGGCCGGAGTGTACAGATTTGGAGCTTGGCAGTGGCACCGAACTGACCGCCGTTCCGGTCGTCTGAGCGGTGTAGAGGACCGATGACCCGCCCCTTTGCAAAAAGCTGACGGCGAGATCCGCCCAGGACAAGCCAGCCCACCGGACGCCGCTGACCGCAACCTTGAGCGGCCGGGTCGGCGGACCGCTCACGCTGACCCTCGACGCGGGCGGCTGGTCCGCATCGGCGGTCTGGGACGGCCCGCTGGCGGCGGCCGAGAAGCGGCCGGCGACGGCCGCCGACCTCCGCGAGCAGCTCGGCCGACTCAGCGACACGCCGTTCAAGTCGGGCGAGTTGACCGCGGCGTTGCCCGACCCGGTGCTGGTGCCGCAGAGCGTACTGAACGACCTCCGCCGGCGGGCGGTGAGCAGCTACTAAAGGTGGTTTCTTAACCCATCTTGACGCAAGCCGTGTGGGGCGGCGAGCACGGGGTCCGACACCGAGGTCCGCCATGCCCAGCCGCCGGGAGCAGCAGATGCTCGTCCGCATGTGGGTGCGGGTGGCCCCGCTCCTGCCGGCCCGCACCCCCAACCCCAAGGGCGGGCGGCCGTGGGCGGACGACCAGGCGTGCTTCGCCGGCATCGTGTTCGCCCTCCGCAACGCGGTGCGGTGGAACCACCTCCCGCCGCCGTTCCCGTCGGGCGTGACGTGCGGGCGGCGGCACCGGGACTGGACCGCCGCCGGCGTCTGGGACCGGGTGTGGCAACTGGTGTTGGCCGAGCTGGCCGCCGCTCGCAGGCTCGACACGAGCGAGCTGTTCCTCGACGCCACCTTCGCCGAGGACCGGGCGGGGGGGCTTGCAACGGCCGGACGGGGTGCGGGGTGCGGGGTCAAAATCGAGGCCGTGACGGACCGGACGGGCATCCCCATCGGGGTGGCCACCGATGCCGCCGGGGTGTCCGAGACGGTCCTCGGCCCGGCCGCCCTGGCGTGCATCCCGGCGGCGGTCTACGTGCCGTTCGGCACCCCGGTGATGGCCGACCGGGCCTGCGACTCGGGCCCGCTCCGGCAGCACCTGGCGGACGAGGGCTTCCGGCTGGTGGCCCGGCACCGCAAGGGCCGGGTGAAGCCGCCGACGGCCGACGGGCGGACCCTGCGGCGGCTCACGCGGCGGCGGGTGGTGGAGCGGACCTTCGCCTGGCTGCACAGCTTCCGGCGGATGGTGACGCGGTTCGAGAAGCGGGTGGAACACTACGACGGGTTCGTGCATCTGGCTTGTGCCTTCATCTGCCTCAACCGGCTTGTGAAATGGCCTCTAGTCCTACAGCCGTAGTTGCTAGAATAGCCCCGCCAAGGACTTCCGGCGGGGGCGGGCCATGTCCGGACGACCGACGGCGACGCAGGTGGCGGGGTG
>JAYVUZ010000291.1:0-4264 GCA_043787415.1 Fimbriiglobus sp.
CCACCCGGAGACCAGCGAGGCCATGATCCAGGTCGCCATGATCGACCTCATGCTCCGGCGGCTACACCCGGCCGAGTAGTTTCAAGACACCCTCTTAGCCGCTCGGCCCGTATCCGCTCGACGGCCGCCACGTCGGCCTCGGGCACCGGCCGTTTCCAAGGCGAGGTGACGAACCGCCGGCCGCCCCCCGGCACCGGAAGCTGGGCTCCCCGGACCAGCTGGGGCCGTTGCGGACGACGTGTGGGGCCGAACTGACCTGCCCCCCCACGAATGAAGCCACCGCAAACGTTAGGGATCGCCCCCTGATGTCGCCGGTCCGGGCGGGCCGACCGGCCGGGCCTCGGGGGCCAGCGGGCGGTAGCCGAGCGCGCTGTGCGGGCGGACCTGGTTGTCAGTCTGCCGCCACCGCTCGGTCAGCATCTTCGCTTCCAGCAGCGTGTCGAACAGCTCGGCGTTGAGCAACTCGTTCCGCACTTTGCCGTTGAAGCTCTCCACATACCCGCTCTCCCACGGGCTGACCCGGGGGCACGATGGCACTCGCCCGAGACCTTCTCAGATCGCTCGGGTGGGCCAGCGGAGCTGTCGCCGTCGGGGTCATACTCACCCTGTCCGGCTTGTTGCACGGGATCGGCTTCGTCGCGGCCCTGCTGTTCGGCACCCCCGTGGCGGCCGGGCGGTTCCACCGCTCGCCCCGGGTGGGCGGGCTGGTCGCGGTGTGGCTGGTCGCGGTCGTGGTGTTCGGCGTCTGGCGCCTCAGCCAGGGCCTCGAAGGCTTCCGCCTCCCGGGTAGGTGATGCCTTTCTGTCGTGACCGGGGTTGGTCTGCTGCCGTCCGGTCTCCTGCGTCCTGCCGCGAGGTTTGCCGGGCATCCCCGCGGCAGGACGCAGGAGACCAACGTGCTGCCGGACGGGCGGCGTGGACGCCGGCGGGGTTGGCTTTGGCACCACTTTTCTTCGCAACCGCTTTCGGCTTGCCCCCCTCGAACCGCCCGAAGTCGCCCGCCCCCGTTCCTCTAGGGATGCAACGTGATCGACGCCGCCGCCGCGATCTGGGAGACCACCGACTGCCCGCCTATGGCGGTGGATAAGGCCTCGGCGGTGTGCCGGCGGGTGTCCATCCTGTGCGGGATGCTGCCGGCCTGCCAGCTGTCCGAGGCGGAGGTGGAGTGGGGGTTCCGTACCGTGCTGTACATGTCGACCGAGCTGACGCAGCCGGCGTCGGCGTGACGGGTGTTCGGCTACGGCGCCTGGAGCGGGACGACGACCGCCTCGACCCCGTCGCCGTGCAGCCCCCGGACGACCTCCTCCATCTCGTCCCGCCGGGCCTCGTAGGCCTCGGCCAGCTCGGTCGCCAACGGCGTGATGCCGACGAAGATGTCGTCCATGCCGCACGCCGGGCAGTGGAAGTACACGAACTTGACGCCGTCCAAGCCGGCCGCCTTCCGCCCGGCCTCCAGGTTGTCGGTCTCCTCCCGGCTCAGGTCGGCGCGGGTGAAGGGGCGGCGGCAGCGGGTGCCGTCGCGGGTCATCGGGTGCTCCATGCGGGCGGGCACCGCCCACGGTAGGCGGGTGGGTGACGCTGGGTGGGTTCCGTGCGGGGGGTGGTTGCGATGGGGAGGCTCCCGGGCCTCGCCATACAACCGGATGGATGCCCCTCGCCGCACCCGGCCGGGTGGGTCGAGGGCGACGCAGTCGCTCGTGGGACCCTCAACGCGGCCGGACGGCGTGTGGCCCCTGCGACCGGGATGGTCGCCCGGAGGGCGGAGCCTCCCGCGCGGCTCCGTTCACGACAGCCCGGGCCGAAGGCATCGCCCGTCCGCTTCACCCCGGCTTCAGGTCGCTCGAGTACCATATCCCCACGCCCACCGAGCGCTCCCATGACGAAGTGGCTCCTCCCGGCCGTCGCCGCCCTGCTCGCCGGCGTGATCGCCGTCGGCGGGGCGAACGCCCCCGATAACCCCCTCACCTTCAGCGGCGGTCACGACATCGGCAAGCACGACCACGGCCGCCCGTGCGTCCTGATCGCCGCCGCCCTCGGGGTGAAGACGGAGGTGTTCCGCGAGGCGTTCGGCGGCGTCACCCCGGCCAAGGACGGCCGGCCGACGGCCGAGGAGGCCCGCAAGAACAAGGAGGCGTTGCTGGCCGTGCTGGGGCCGCACGAGGTGACGAACGAGCGGCTGGACGAGGTGTCGGACTACTACCGCTACCGGCCGCAGAAGAAGGAGCTGTGGACGCACCGGGAGGCGGTCGCCCACGCGGTGGTCAAGGACGGCAAGGTGCGGGTGGTGGTGACGGACGCCGGGGCCGGGTACAGCACGCCGCCGAAGGTGACGGTCAAGGGGATGGCGGGCGTCGAGCTGGTGGTGACGCTGCTGTTCGACAAGGACTTGAAGAAGAACGGGTCGATCAAGTCCATCGAGGTCAAGGGGCCGGAGCCGAAGAAATAGCCGTGGCGGACGGGAGCGATCGTGCCGGGGCCGTGGTGTTACGGGCTTCATCCAACCAGGCGGGGTGGAAGCAGGCCTCAGCCTGACCTGCGACTCCAAGCCGTTCCGCGTCTTGAGACACCCGGCACGTCATCGCCCGGCGATCACCCCGGGCGCCCTCGGCGTGAGGACTTCAGGTGCTGCGGGCCGGGATCGAACCGGCGGCATCGTCAGCGAGAGAGCGGAGGATGGATTCTCCGGGTGCGTCGTTGACGTTGGTAAGCCTTGGCCCTGACTACTCGGTTCGCTCTACGACGGGCTACCAGGCCATTCGTGTCACTACTTATTTCCCACGCCGCCGCAGCGCTCCGACACTGCCACATCCTGACGGCTCGGTCAACGGCCGCGTCATGTGCCCTCGGCCGGCGACGTTGGGCTTATCGCTTCTACCCGCCGGCACCGGGCACGGCCGCGACTCGCGTCATCCACGTCGCGATCTGGCGTTCGTCGAGGTCGTCCACGGATGCGAGATCCACGCCCCGTGTCGACTTGCCCATCCCCACCGGCGACACCGGCGGGACGGGCACGAGCGCCGCGCCGTTCACGAACATGGGTTTGACGTGGCCGGCGAAGCCGCCGCAACAGAAGCGCCAGCCGTCGCCGACGCTATAGTACGACCTGCCTCACTTCACGCATCGCTGCAGGCCGGGTCGCGTCTTGGCCGCCAGGGCATCGACCCGTTCGGCGATGCTGCGCTGCCGCTGCGGCAGGCCGGCGATGTCGGCGAAGACCGGCTTGTCGCCGACCGCTGCCTTCGCCGGGCTTGCCCGGCCGGTCTTGGCCTCTGGCAGCGTCGTGTCGGCTTCGCCTGGTGGCGCCGTGCGCTCGGCCGGTGTCCGGGCTGCGGGTTTGGAAGTCCTGTCTGGCTTGCGGGCAGGCATGGTCGTTTCTTGAAGCTCCCGAGCGTTGGGGTCAGCCACTTGCCGGACTCGGGGTGCTTGATGGCCCCCGGGACGAGGCTCAGGCGGCAGGCGTCCCGCCACCACTTGGGCGACCGGCGGGGGTGCAGCCGGGCGGCCAGCTGCTCGGGGGTGAGCCAGGGGGTGGGCTTCCGGGCCTTGAGCTCCCGCACCTCCGTCTGGAGGGTGCGGACGGCGTCGGCCAGGGCGAGCAGGTGCTCGCGGGGGTCCGCCGGGGCGGGCCCGGGGTCGGGGGTGGGGGTCATGGCCGGACAGGGTAGCCGGCCGAGGCGATCGGCCGGGACGGGCCGCCCGGCGGCGGGCCGGTGGGCGGACAGGGTGCGGCCGGGGCCGCGGCGAGACCGCCAGTGTACCCGACGGGCCGGCCGGCCCGTCGGGTCAGCCGCCGAACAGCCGGGCGACCGCCGCCGCCCCGCTGCTCGCAGTAAAGTGCTGGTATCTTCGTCTCATTGCCAGTGTGGTGTGTCCCATGAGCTCGTCGATCACCCGGCCGTCCACCCCGGCGATCGCCAGGTTGGAGGCAAACGAGTGCCGCAGGCAGTGGTAGCCCTTGAGCACCTGCCACCGCGACCCGGCCAGGAAGGGGCGGAGCGCCTCGCACGCCCGCTCGCTCGTCAGCCGGCAGTCCCGCCGCCGCCCGAACACGAAGCCGCCGCCGGGGTGCCGGCCGCCCAGCCACTCGCGGACGGCGGCAGTCGCCCGCGGCGACAGCGGCACCCGGCGGAAGGTGTCGCCCGCCCGGCACCGCTTCTTCTCCCGAAGCACGACCGTGCCGGCGGCGAAGTCCCAGTCCTCGACCCGCGAGCGGGTGAGTTCCGCCAGCCGGGCCCCGGTGTGGGCGGCGGCGGTCAGCAGCGGC
>JAYVUZ010000292.1:0-3002 GCA_043787415.1 Fimbriiglobus sp.
TACGAGAAGCGGGCGGACATCCACCAGGGCGTCCTCACCCTCGCCTGCATTCGCCTCTGCTGGCTCCGCCTCCTCCGGTAAAGTTAGAGTTTCTTATTCCAGGCCGATGACTGGCGGCGAATCGGTTGGTTGACCAGTGGCGACCGGCCGACCCGATTTCGGGATGTTGCGATGGCCCTGCACGAGACGACCGGCGAATTCCTTTGGGGCGCCCACCCGGACTTGGAAGAGAACCCGGGTCCGCAATCGGTCAAGGCCGGCGGTGTCGATGTCGTCGCCTGGAAGCGGTTCGGCGACCGCCGGGTCGGAAGCTTGATTGTTCTTACCCAGTGCGCCTGCGGCAACAACTGGCCGATCTGCCGGACTAACTATGAGGGTTCCGTGCAACCGGAACCAGTCTGGGAAGGACTGGAGCCGGGCCGCCTCACGGACCGTCAGCCGCCGCCGGCCGTCGGGAAGCCTCAGCCGAATCATGTCGCTGGTAGCGGACGACAGGTTTCGGCAGGTGAGGGTGCGGGCAGGGCGATCGGCGGCCAAGTCGCGCGACCGCTTACACTGGCAGCCAACCTCATACCGCCGGATGTAGTCGTCCATGACAGAAGTCAGCACACGCGCCCGCTTCAGCATCCGGTGATGCCATCGAGCCCAGGGCATCGCGGACGGTAGGCGCGTCCATGCCGATCCCCGCAGGGTACTCGAAACGTCCTTTGTGAGCGACCAAGAATAGGCGTCGCCGGTTTTGCGGCACGCCGAACTCGGCGGCATTCAGGGTGTCTACTGTGGTCCGATAGCCCAGGCGTCGCAGTCCCCTGCGCAGGTGATTCAAATAGTCGGCGTGTTCGGTCGCCATCGAAGGCACGTTTTCAATCACGGCCACCCTCGGCCTCACCCGACGGATCGCGGCGAGAACGGCCGGGAATCCGTCCCGCTCGTCCTTGTTGCCACGCTTGAGGCCGGACATAGAAAACGGCTGGCAGGGAGGGGCGGCGATCAGCACTTCCGCCGATGGGAAAAGAGTGTCGCGGTCGATCCGCTCGTTGCGACAGCCACCGTGGACGTTCTGCGAGTAAGTTCGGCAGGCGTCGGCGTCCGTCTCGACGCCTAGGGTACGAAAACCTGCGGCGGCAAAGCCTAAACTTAAACCACCACACCCCGCGTACAAATCCAGCGCCAGCGGAGCCGACGGGTTTGTCCTCACGCTCAATAGAGTTGTAAATCGTTCGCGGTACTGCGTACTGGATGCGGCCGTAGGCAACGGTGATCTCTAAAGGTTCGACGCGATACCTAGATCGCCGTTGTAGGAGAAGTCCAACCAAACAAGTCCAGTCACCTGTCCGAAATTGGTGCCAATCTGCACATCCGTTGCAACACGCAGAGCCCGCCTGCCATGCGGCCACACTGGCCGCACTGCCGGCCCGCGGTCTGGCGGTCGGCGTCGGCCCGGCCTCGGGTGGTCAGACGCGGCCCATGAACTGGCTCAGGTCGGCGGCCGACAGGGGGCGGGCGAACGCGCACCCGTGGACCCAGTGCCCCATGCCGTCCGCCCGCACCCACGCCACCCGGGCGGCGAATCGCACCGGCGGCTCGCCGGCCAGCTCGACGGCCAGCGGGGTGCCCGGCTCGAACCGCCGGCCCAGCACCACCCCGGCCCCACCGGCCGACACGTCCCGGACCGTCAGCGGCCACCGCTCCTCGGCCCACTCCGACGGCGGGTCGCTGGCCGCGATCACCACGCACCCCCCGATGGCCACCCCGGCCCGGGCCGACCCACGCCGGTCCGGGCCGGCCGCCGGCCGGGCCGGGGTCGGCCGCCCGGCCGGCGGCCGGCCGGTCGCCAGCAGCCGGCACAGCTCCAGGCAGGACGCCGGCCGGCGGTCCGGGTCGGGGTCCAGGCCGGCCCGGATGGCGGCATCGACGTGCGGGCTGACGGCTACGGCGACGGCCCGGGCGGACGGGGCCGGCCCGGTCGCCTTGCGGGCCAGCACCGCCAGCGGGGTCTTGGCGTCGAACGGCAGCTCGCCGGTGAGCAGGGTGTACAGGGTGGCGGCCAGGGAGTACACGTCGCACGCCTGCCCGGCCGACCGGGCGTCCTCGAACTGCTCGGGGGCCATGTAGTGGAGGGTGCCGAGGGCGCTGGCCGGCAGGGTGAGCACCGGCCCGCCGGCCCGCCCGTAGTCCTTGGCCAGCCCGAAGTCGGTCAGCCGCGCCCGGCCGTCGGGCAGCAGCAGCACGTTCTCCGGCTTCACATCCCGGTGCACCACCTGGCGGCGGTGGGCGTAGTCCAGGGCCTGGGCCACCTGGGCCGTCACCCGGACGGCGTCGGCCTCGGGGAACGGGCCGTGCCGGTCGATCCACTCCACTAGGTTGCCGCCGTCGGCCAGCTCGAAGGCGGCGAACCCGGTCTCGCCGTCGTACTCCAGGGCGACCGCCCGGACGATGTTCGGGTGGTCCAGGCGGGCGGCGGCCCGGAACTCCCGGGCCAGCCGCTCGTGCAGGTCCGGGTCCTCGGACCGGCCGCGGCGGAGCACCTTGAGGGCGACCGGGAGGCCGGTCGTTCGGTCGAGGCCGCGGTACACGGCCCCGGCCCCGCCCACCCCGATGGGGTCGTGGAACGCGAACCGGTCGGACGCCGGCAGGCGGGGGGCGCGGGGGCGGGTGGTCGCCATCTGATCGTCCCGGTGACGGCCGCCGGCGGGGGGCGGGATCGCCACCTCAACCGGCCGCCGGGGGAGTGTAGAACGGGATTCGCCCGCCGGCGGGGCGGTGGCCCTGGACTCGGCCGCTTCCCCGCCGCGGGCCGCGGTGGCGGGTCGGCTGGGGCCAGGAACCCGGCGGGCCGGTCGGCGTCCGGCTCACCCTGGCGACGGCCCGCCGCTGACGCCATGCCGGCCCGGCCGATTTCCCTAGTCCTACAGCCGTAGATGGTCAGTCGGGCGGTCTGGCCCCGTGTTTTCGGTAGTGGCAGGCCCGGGCGCGGTGCTGGTGCCGCCGCCGCCAGGCCG
>JAYVUZ010000293.1:0-3100 GCA_043787415.1 Fimbriiglobus sp.
GTCGTTCTCGAAGTGCGACCGCAACCACGTCGGCGCCCTGTGGTCCTTCACCCGGCTCTACAACCGCACCCGCCGGTGCCGGCCATAAGGCCACTACCCAATTTATGGCAGTGACTTCATGGCCGGCATAAACGTGAGTGGCTGTACAGCCGGATGACGTACTCGAGGGCACCCAGGTGGCTGCGGGGGCACTCGGCGAAGGACCGCGTCGTGCGGACCAGCCGGCCGCACCGCTGCCGGGCCGTACACCCGAACCGCTCGATGCCGCAGGTCAAGCCGGCCTCCTTGCCGCCGGCGGCGTGCCGCTCGGCCGGGACGGCGGCGAGGTCGGCGGACCAGAAGTCGGTACGGACGGTGGCCCCGTCCCGGTAGCGGCAGGGCAACACGTCCCACAGCCGCCGGGCGGTGTCCCCCGATCGGTCCCCGACGACCATCCCGACCACCTGCCGGGTGTCGGCATCGAGGGCCGCCCACACCCAGCAAACGGACCCCTTGCGGCCGACGAAACTCCACCACTCGTCGGCTTCGCGCGTCGGGTCGCCGGACTGTTTTTGCGCCGCCCCGGGGCGTGCGGGGCGTCCTCCCGGTCCAGCCGGTTGACGAACCCCTGGAGCCACGCCCGGGAGACGCCGACCGAGCGGGCAATGCCCCGCAAGCTGACCCGCTCCAGGAGCAGCCGGCGGACGAGGTCCTCCCGCTCCGGGGTGATCGGACGCCGCTTCGGGTCGGGCACGAAGGACCGGCCACACCCCCGGCACAGCCGGTCGACCGACCCGGCCCGGGTGTGCCCGTTCCGGACGACATGGCGGTCCCCGCACCGGGGACAGAAGGGGAGTGCGTCCTGCATCCCGTCAGCCTACGCCGTCAGTGCTGAAAGGCCACTGCCGGAATGGGAAGCGGCGAAGGCCGAGATGCAAACGGCGTTGGTCGAATGGGCCAAGGTCCGTGGCATGATTCCGTATTCGGAACTGGTCGAGAAGATCACAGCCATCGAACTTGAGCCGAACTCGTTCGCACTGGCGGCGATGCTCGGCGAAGTGTCTACGGAGGAAGCCGCCGCCGACCGGGGAATGCTCTCGGTCCTCGTCGTCCATAAAGTCGGCGACATGCAACCGGGGCCGGGTTTCTTCGAGTTGGCGGCAGAACTTGGGCGGGACACTTCGGACATCCTCAAGTGCTGGGTGGACGAGTTGAAGAAGGTGCATCGGTTGTGGAGCGGGAAATAGGCAATGACCTCCGACGACCTCCCGATCCGTGACCCCGACCAGATTCGGCAGGACTGCGCCCGGAAGCTCCGGACCGTGCAGGTCAGCACGCACTTCCAGGCGATCCTGGGCTGCCTGCTCGGTGAAGACTGGACCACGCCCCGGCTGGTCGAAATGGTCATCACGCCGGACGGCCACATGCTCGGTCGCCCCGCAGGTGAGCCGTCCTTCAAGGCGTTCCTCGGCGCATCCGAAGAACTCATCAAGAACATCCACGGCGCTGCGGTCGTCGCCGAACTGGACGGTGACGAGATCGGGTACTTGGTCGGCAAGGTCGCCGGGATCAAAAGGCAGGCGAGGTAGTGGGAGCGTGCCAGTGGCCCCCGACCCGCCGAACGCGAGGCGACCGGTTCATGCCAACCCCCTCCGTCTCACTCCCGGTCCTGCCCCGCGACGGCCTGATGCGGCTGACGCCCACGGACGTTTCGCAGTTCGTCCGCCTGGAGCAGTGCGAGCGCTACCTCCGGTTCCGGCTGGCCGAGCGAGCGGGCCAGAAGTTCATGGAGGAGTACCACGTGACCCCCCAGCGGATCACCCCCCTCCTGTCGCTGTCCGGCAGCACCTTCGAGGAGGGCGTCGAGGCCGACCTCGGTAAGCGATTCGCCGGCGTCCAGTACGCCGCCAAGTATTCGCTCGACCACAACCGCCCGGCGAACAACGCCGAGGTCGTCGCCGAAGCCCGCAAGCTCGCCCCCGGCCAGTCGGTCCTACTGTTCCAGGTCCGGCTGGAGGCCGAACTGCACGGGTGGCGGCTCCGGGGCGACGTGGATCTGATGCGGCTGGAGCGACTCGCTGACGGCCCGCTGCACATCCTGATCGGCGACATGAAGTCCACCACCGAGGCCAAGGTCGAACACCGCCTCCAGGTCGCCTTCTACCGGCTCATGCTGGAACACATCCTCACGGGCGGCGGCATCGACCACGCCACGATCCAGACCGGCATCCTGTTCCGCCCGCCCGCCGACCCGACGCCCGACGAGGAAGAGGAGACCAAGCCGCTACGGGAAGCGGCCCTGCTGGTCTTCGGCCTGGACGGGTCGCTGCTGGAGGTCGTCGCCAACCCCGACGCCTACCTGCAATCCGCTCACGACCTCGTGCTGGGCCGGGACTCCATCGCCCGGAAGCTGGCCCAGGCCCCGTTCGAGGCGATCCCCTACAGCCTCTCCTTCAAGTGCGACGGCTGCCTCTACAACGAGTTCTGCATGAAGTGGAGCGCCGAGCGGGAAGACCTCTCGCTGCTGCCGTACATGACCGGCACGGACAAGGAAGCCCTCCGGCGAGTCGGCGTCACAACCGTCCAGGCCCTCGCCGCCCTCAAGGACTTCGCCCCCTCGACGGATTGCAAACGATCCAACGAACTCGTCGCCGCTCCGGGCCGGGAGGCCCAGGTCAAGCGGATCGCCGCCACTTGGCCGGTCGGCCCCCGGCTCGATGAACTGGTCCACCGGGCCAGGAGCTTCCGCCGCTCCGTCCGCAAGGACGGCACGCAGGCGTTGAGCTACGTCCCCGGCAAGGGCAACAGCAGCCTGCCGGTGTCGAAGCCCGACCTCAACCCCAACCTCGTCACGATCTACCTTGACGCCCAGCAGGACTACCTCGTGGGCCGGGTGTACCTGCTGGGGGCGCTGGTCGTCGCCTGCAAGGGCGGCTCCCTGGTCGCACGCCGGGCCCGTGGTCCACCTGACGGACGGCCCGCCCGACGCGGCGGCAAAGGAGCAGCAACTCTTCCAGAACTAGACTAAGAAACTCTAACTTTACCGGAGGAGGCGGAGCCAGCAGAGGCGAATGCAGGCGAGGGTGAGGACGCCCTGGTGGATGTCCGCCCGCTTCTCGTA